>CAZJVX010000146.1:0-4369 GCA_964549345.1 uncultured Flavobacteriales bacterium
AACAACTGCCCAAATCCAGTTGCTAACCCAGCATACACAACAACATATGAAGTAACCAGCAACCTTGCTGGAGGCTGTACTAATATTGATACAGTGGTAGTAACTGTTGTTCCGGATTTTGTATATTCTCTAACCCAAGCAGGTACATCAACTTGTTTGAATGCTACAATTGATTTTAATGCAAACCCAGCACAAAGTGGTTCATACACATATGACTGGCAACCTCCAATACACTTAAATAATAATACCGTCAGCAATCCTACTTTTAGCTCAAATATGCCTGGCATTTTTGACTATGAAGTGACCATTACTAGTGCACTTGGCTGTGTTAAAGTAGATACTCTGACAATCGATGTAGTTCCTTCTTACTCTCCCGATATTACTTTAACGGTAAGTGATACAAGTATTCTTTGTGGGGATTCTGTATTTATGTCAGTTGATTTGGGAGGCGGAATTCCAGCAGTTTGTGGTCCAAGCGGATCAACTACTTGTTCAGCTCCTCCATCTACTGTAGATGTTGGATCTAATATGGGCACTAATGGAAATACTGTTTTCCCTGCTCCATTTGGTAATTGGTATAAAAATGCCAAACATCAATTCCTATACAGAGCATCAGAGCTACAAGCAGCCGGAATGTTTGGAGGCAAAATTACGGAGATTTCGTGGGAAACTACAGCTCAGAATACGGCAACAAACAACTTTAATAGTTATCAGATTAAGATGGGTTGTACTAGTCAATCATCTTTAACGACTTGGCAATCGGGACTAACTCAAGTGTTTTCCCCACAAAACATAGTTGTTAATTTGGGTTGGAACACGCTTCAACTCACTACAGCATACGAATGGGATGGGATTTCAAATCTTATTGTAGAAATTTGTTACGATAATCTAAGTACAAATTATACAAGAAACTGGTCAACTCCTTACACGGTTACAAATTATAATTCCGTGATTTATTATAGAAGTGATTCGCAACATGCTTGTTCTTACACTTCAACAGCAACCAATTCTACAAATAGGCCTGTTACAAAATTTAATATTTGTCCTACTATTCCAGACCCTGCTAATTACTCTTTCCAGTGGACACCCCCCTCATTTTTAACTAGTGATACCTCTCAAAATACATCTGCAATTCCTATGGTTACTACACAATACACTGTAGTAGTAACAGACTTAAATGGAGGTTGTACCGATACTGCAAGCACAGTTATTAATGTATTGTGTGATACATGTGATAAGCCTATTCCAACCATAGATGGTCTTACTTGTTACGGGGGTAATGATGCTTCCATTACTGGCGTTCCTGGAGGTTCTGATGGCCCTCCTTGGGTTATACAACTACTAGATGGAGTTGGAGTCAATCTTTTTGCTTCTGATAGTAATGTCATTAATGGATTTTTCTTTGACAGCCTTTCTGCAGGTGATTATACGGTAAGATCAGTAGATACTACAGGCTGTTATGCAGATACATTAATTACTATTCCCGATGGAATTCCAATTGTGTTATCAATGAGTAATGATACCATTATATGCTTGGGTGGAACGGCTTCTATTTCTGCTACAGCTTCAGGCGGTACCCAACCATACACTTTTAACTGGACAGGATTAACGGGAGATGGTCCCCATTTAGTCAATCCAACTTATTCCCAATATTTTACTGTAAATGTAATTGATTCATCAAATTGTGTTTCAGATAAAGATTCGGTTTTAGTAGCGTTAAATCCTCCTATACTTCTATCAGTTTACAATGACACTACAATTTGTCCTTACGATACGGCTGCCCTATTTGCTACGGCCAACGGAGGCAACGGTGGGCCTTATGTTTTTTCGTGGGTAGATGATAATGGAAATACGATTTCTACTACAACTAGCGGAAATTCCTCTGCAATTAATCCGACCCCTGTATCCTCTTTTACAAATTACACAGTAACGGTAGAAGATAATTGCGAAACACCTATGAAAACAGATTCACTTCAAATAGATTGGCATGAACTACCGACAGTTCTTTTTGATGCGGATGTGGTAGATGGTTGTTACCCTGTAATAGTCCAATTTACTAACAACACTTTACCCTTAAATATTCAATCTTGTATTTGGAATTTAGGCAATGGAGTAACTTCTACAAATAACGATTCCGTATCTACAGTTTATAATCAGCCGGGTCAATATCATGTATCATTGCAGGTCACTTCTCCAGAAAGTTGTGTAAATGATACTACATTCTATAACTTTATTGAAGCATATGATTATCCTGTTGCTGGATTTCTTTCCGTACCTAACCCTGTTTCAGTCCTAACTCCATCGGTTCAATTTATGGATACTTCCTCCAATGACGTAGTTCTTTTTGAGTGGAACTACATGGATAGCAACTTAACTGTTTTGGGTACAAGTTTTGACCAGAATCCATCTTTTAATTTCCCGGATCAAGACGAATACGCTTACTTGGTTCAGCTTATAGTTGAAAATCAGAATGGTTGTACCGATACAACTTATAACTATCAGTTGGTCGAAGGTCAGTTTGCCTTATTTCTTCCTAATTCATTTACACCAAATGATGATGGTTTAAATGATAAGTTTTTTCCAGTTGGCGATAAAATAGATCCTAATGAATATGATTTTCAAGTTTACAATAGGTGGGGAGAAGTCATTTTTGAAACCAAAAATCCATCGGATTATTGGGATGGTAAATTAAATGGTGCCTATGTATCGAACGGAACTTATCTGTGGAAGGTGATTGCAAAGAATATGAATAACGGAAAATTCATAGAGAAGAAAGGATTTGTAATCATGTCCAGATAAAATCTAAAATTTTCTTTGATAGCCTAAATAAGGTACAATAATGCTATTGTTTTGGAGATTTATCATATTATTTTGAATATTATTTCCTGCATAGATTACTCCTAAACTCCAGTCTTCGTTACTGTTTCTAATCCAATTTAATATGATACTGTTCAAGAAAATGAATTGTACGTTGTCAATAGTTAGCCCTAGGCTTTCACCGGCTAAAGTAAATCGTTCACTTAATTTGACTTGACTACCCAAATAACCACCATAAAATGTACCTCCAAATACATTTAAGTTATAACCAATGAAACCTAATGTTGAATTTCGATTCCTATTTCCTAATGTTATTCTCGCATTACCACCCCAACCGTTCAACAAATTAGAGGATGTATTGTTGATGTCGATGAGGTAATTCCCCATTATTGATGCTGCTGCTGTAACAGATCTGCGCCCAAGAAACGTGTTGGTAATATTTTTAGAATATGTGAGACTAGAAAACAAATTAAAAAGAAGAAAATTCCCAATAGAAAATTCTACATTTTCATGTATACCTACTTTGGAATTTGCAGTAATAAAGTAATGAGAAATGGTATTGAACTCTCCTTTTTCAGAAATAAATGAGGATGGCATAAAACAATAACGAGCATAATTAGGGTTTGGATTTTCAAACTCCTTAGTATCAAAAATTTGCTCTCTAGTAATATATCTGATATTGTAAACATTGTTTTTATAAATTGTTCTTAATTCATTACCAGTTTCTATTGTAATACTATATCTATCTTCTTCAATAAGTATACCTCTAATTTCTTGCCTATCAAATGTGGTAATAACAGCTATGGAGTCAGAATGATGGTCAACTTGATTCTGGGCATAATAATTAGTGTTTAAAATCAATACGACTAGAGCAAAAGAAAGCCTAAGTGTATTTAGATAAAACAAACGGCATATTTGTTGTCTTTTATACATTTGCACTATGAAATTAGAAAATGATCTTTTATTAAGAGCAGCTAGGGGACAAAAAATTGAAAGAACACCTGTTTGGTTAATGCGTCAAGCAGGTAGAATTTTACCTGAATATAGACAAATAAGAAATGCATTAAGTGGATTTAAAGAATTGGTAGAGACACCACATCTTGCCGCTGAAGTTACCATCCAACCAGTGGATATTTTAAATGTAGATGCTGCTATTATTTTTTCTGATATTTTAGTGGTCCCTGAATCCATGGGACTTTCTTATGAGATGGTGGAAAAAAAAGGACCTTATTTCCCAAAAACCATTAAAACTTCAAACGATATTAAAAACATTTCGATTCCTGATGTTCATGATAATTTATCTTATGTTTTTGAAGCTATTAAAATCACTAAATCTGAACTAAAAGGTAAAGTTCCTTTGATTGGGTTTGCTGGTGCTCCTTGGACTATTTTTGCTTATATGATTGAAGGACAAGGGTCTAAAACCTTTAGTAAGGCAAAATCATTTCTATATAGAGAACCTGAACTATCACATCAATTATTAGGTCTTATAACCGAAACTACCATAGCATATCTTAAGGGACAAATATCTTCAGGTGCTGATTTAGTTCAA
>CAZJVX010000147.1:0-4366 GCA_964549345.1 uncultured Flavobacteriales bacterium
AAAAGGATGATGGTACTTGGTCAAAAGCGAAAAATATAGGAAGACCAATTAATACCGCAGATAGCGATAAATCCCCGTTCATACATACAGATAGTAAAACGTTATATTTTGTTTCTGAATCTACAGATGACAGATGGGGAGCAGGCGATTTTGATATTTTTTATACTAAACAGAGTAAAGAAGGAGTTTGGGATAAACCTGTCAACATAGGTTATCCAATTAATAGCGAAGGTCCTGAGGAAGCATTGATTGTAAGTTTAGATGGACTATTCGGCTATTTTTCATCTCAACGTAAAGAAGGAGTTGGAGGTAAGGATATATTTTATTTTGATATTCCTGAAGATGCGAAGCCTGAAAAAGTCGTGTTAGCAAAAGGGAAGGTAGACTCAGATGACCCAGAGCTTTTAGCAAATGCGAAACTTACGATGATAGACGACAGTGGAGAAAAAAAAGAGCAAGAACTTAACATTGATGAAGAAGGTGATTTTGTAGCAGTAGTTAATATAGAAAATGTTAAAGGCGATGCATTGGTTCAATTAGAGGGTGATGAAACTGCTTTTCAGTCCATTTTAATTTCGTCTGAGGAAATTTCAGATGGTGTTTTAAAGGATAAAGATTTATCCGTGAAGAAAGTAGAAAAGGGAGAGAGTTATACCATTAATGATATCTTGTATGAAACAAACTCGTCAAAAATTGTAAGTTCTTCTAAAAAAGTACTGGACGCTTTTGCCATTTGGTTAAAGTCTAACCCAGACTTAAAAATTGAAATACAAGGTCATACTGACGATGTGGGGGCTGAAGAATCTAATCAGGCATTATCCATGGACAGAGCCTTTTCAGTAATGGAGTATTTGTTAAGTTGTGGTATTTCAAAAGACAGAATGACATTTAAAGGTTATGGTGAATCTATGCCTAAATTTTCTAATTATACAGATAAGGGAAGAGCAAAAAACAGAAGGACAGATTTTTTAGTTTTTTAATATATTTTCTACTTTCTTTTTTCTAAATTTAATGTTTAACTATGTTTTTAGAAAATACGGTAAATCATAAGGAACAATTGGGCTGGATTGAAGTCATTTGTGGTTCTATGTTTTCAGGAAAAACAGAGGAATTATTACGAAGACTCAAACGTGCACGTTTTGCAAACCAGCATGTACTGATATTCAAGCCACAGACAGATGTCCGATATAGTGACAAAAAAGTGGTTTCGCATGATGCAAACGAAATTATGTCTACACCAGTCGAAAATGCCACCGATATATTATCGAAAGTTAACGATGCAGATGTAGTGGCTATTGATGAAGCTCAGTTCTTTGATGATGATATCATTGCTGTATGTAACCAATTGGCTAATAATGGGATTCGTGTTATTGTAGCCGGGTTGGATATGGACTTTAAAGGTAAACCATTTGGCCCTATGCCTCATTTAATGGCTATTGCTGAATTTGTCACAAAGGTTCACGCCATTTGTACAAAAACAGGGAATTTAGCACATTTTAGTCACAGAACTTCTGAAAATGATGATTTGGTTTTGCTTGGCGAAAGAACGGAGTATGAACCTTTAAGCAGAGCTGCCTTTAATAAACTCAATTCCAATGATTAGAAAAACACTCCTCTTTTTAATTACGGTATTGTTTAGTCTTTCTGTTCATGCCCAAAAAATAGATAAAGTTAGAAAAGTGGACAAAGATAAAGTTGAACTTACGGAAGATGAGTTATCTAAAAAAAAGAATTATATCATTAAGCTAATAAATCTTGGTTATAATGATAAAACAATCCGATTAAAAACAAGAGCCAGTAAAAAGCAAATTAAAGCGATTCGTAAAGAGATTTTACAATAAAAATTATCTTATCCAGAGCATTATTCCAGAAAAAATAGTGAGCCAAACGCTTGGTTTAGGGAAAATACCTACAAAGATGATTATGTCCATTTTTGGTTTGAGTAGAATCAATAAACGGTGCCAAAACATTGCCTTTACATCAGCTCAAGAATTACTAGATAACTATTTTAAAAAGTATAACATATCATTGAACATCCAAGGTGTTGAAAATATACCACCCAGTGGTAGATTTATTTTAATCGCCAATCATCCTTATGGTTTTTTAGATGGTTTAGCAATTTTAAAAATGATCATTCCAATATATCCCAAAGTGAAGATTACGACAAATTTTTTGCTTCGTAATATTCCCATATTTAAACCCTACACCATTCCAGTAAACCCATTTAGTGAAGACAAAAAAATGGGAGGTAAAGAAAAAGTAATGAGTTGTCTTTCTAGAAATGAACCCATCATTATTTTTCCTGCAGGTGAGATATCCACAAGATACGATGGTCTTCATAAACCTTCCAGAGATAAAGAATGGGGTATTGCAATAAAAAAGTTATTAAAGAGCATAGAGGCTCCTGTAATTCCAATTTACTTTGAAGGGGAAAACTCATTTTTCTTTCATTTTATGGGCAAAATAAAAGCAAGGATTAGAACGTTCCTAATTCCTATTGAATTTCTTAAAATTAAAAACAAAAGTATTAAAGTACACATAGGCCAACATTTGTTTAAAGACCTAGAGAGGTCATCAGTTGACCCTCAATTAGTGTATAACGATTTTGTACATAAAATTAGATCAGAACAACATTTGCAATCCTAGTAAACAAACAATAAAGTAGATTACTATTGTTTTTGCATCCACATAATTTTGTGAAATACGTTGCCCGAGTAAAAGAATTAAGAGAGCTAAACTGGAAGTTATGGTTCCAATTTTAGCCATGAATAGTGTTGATGAGTCTACCACTATTTCAACCACACCACCTAGAGACCCAAATCCAGCGGCAAATTCAAGCAGTAGTACATTAAGTAGTGCAAATCGAACTAATCTGGGGGGGAATTTAGAAGTGAGGGTTGAAGCTGTAAACTCTAAGTTTCCTTTCCAATTAAATATTTTATCCAATGCACTTTGAATAAAAACAATGGATAGAAAGGCCAATACAAATATTAAGGGTATTTGATCGATGATGAAGTCTATGTTATTAAAGTCCATGATATTCAATTAGGTTAGTCATTTTAAGTAAATAATTAATTAGAATTGACAATGTAGTTCCAATGAATGTCCATTTTAGTAATGAGGCACCATTCTTAAAATTAAAAATGAGATGCATAATCAACAAAAAAAACAAAGTGAAAATTAAAACTAGTGGAGGATAAAACTCAAAACTAGTGGTCAAGTCACCTTCAGCAAGAGATGCAACAGATCTTTGAAATCCACAACCTGGGCAATCATGTCCAGTTAATTGTTTGAAACCACAGGGCAACATTTTCATAGACTAGATTTTTTTTAAAGCATAAGTTAATAATTCAACTTTTATTGTAGTCCGTACAAACCACTGCCTATTGCGCCAAAAAAAAGTGTACCCATTGTGATAAAGTATCCCAAGATGATAATAAAATAGATAGAACATAGTATTACACCTATAGTAGCACAGGTTTTACCCGCTTTCAAGTTTTTGAGTGAACCTTCTTTATATAAACTTGGATTTTCTTCGTAAGCCGTAAGGCCTATCTTTGATTGTACAAGAGCAACTATACCACACACTAAGCCTGGCAACCCGTAACAACCACACGTTACGATAGAGCAAATTCCAAGGACCAATACCGATGTAGAATAAGGAACATTTTCAGTCTCATTTTGAGAAGTTTCGATATTATTATTTTCATTATCCATAGTTAAATATAAGTACCCAAGGTGGGAGTCGAACCCACACGCTCTAATGAACACTAGGCCCTCAACCTAGCCTGTCTACCAATTCCAGCACTTGGGTAGAATTTAAACAAATGTAAACAAGTAAAATAAATTTCCTATCCTTATAGTATATGTATCTAAAATTAATGTTGAATTTTATTATTTTGAATATGGCTAATTATGCTATGGCACAATCTTTAAATGTTTTTGGTCAACCGCTATTGCTATGTTGTAACGCACCTAAAACAGGATTTTACAGAGATGGGTTTTGTAATACGGGCTCTAATGATGTTGGAACTCATGTCATTTGTGCTGAAATGACAGCTGAATTTTTGAGTTTTACTAAATCAAAAGGAAATGATTTGTCCACTCCCAATCCATTTTATGATTTTCCTGGGCTAAAACCAGGTGATTTTTGGTGTTTATGCGCCATTCGTTGGAAAGAAGCATACGATGCGGATGCTGCACCAAAGGTAAAATTGGAATCCACTCACGAAAAGGCTTTGGATTTTGTAACCATTGAGCAGCTTATTGAGCATGCTGCAAAATAAAAAAGCCTTCACTAGGAAGGCTTTGGTGATTCGTCTGGGGTTCGAACCCAGGACCCCATCCTTAAAAGGGATGTGCTCTA
>CAZJVX010000148.1:0-4336 GCA_964549345.1 uncultured Flavobacteriales bacterium
GTTATAACTTATCAAATTTTGAGAAATATCCTCAAAATCCTCAGCCTCTGTAGTGGTGTTTTCAAGTGCCACACTTACTTCATTATATTCTTCCACATCGTCTTCCTCTATTAAATCAGACGTCATTGTATCTTCATTGAGATTGGAAGAAACTTCACTAGTATTGTCTTTTGCTGTATCAACAATAGAATTCGAGCTCACGGTTGAAAGCAATTCGTCATTTTTATCTAGGTAATCTGTATTAATTTGATTACTTACATTTTCCACTGCCTGTATATCTACATTCTCTTTGACTTCAATTTCGTTATATTCATCTGAAAGTTGAATCGATTCCATTAAGTCTGCTTCATTAACTAATTCTTTCCTTTCTAATTCGGCATTTTCGTATAGTCTAAACTGTTCTTCGACCAATAGCTCTGTTTCTTTCACTTTTTCTTCTAAATCAGCAATATTTTCTTCTAGTTTTGCTTTATCTTTTTTCTTCTTAGTAAATTTTAATGCCTCTTTGTCCTTATCAATTTGATATATCATACTTTCTTGATCTGCCCTTAGAGCTTCTGCTTCGGACAAAAAACTGTTAGCTTCTTTTTCTTTCTTTTTAGCATCCTCTTGCAAACTCTGAATTGGAGTCTTAATTTGTTGATCTTCAGATTCGTTGATTTGAGCCGTTAAAGCTGTTAAATCTGATCCATTTTCTTTGGCATTTAAAAGATCTTCATTGAACCCACTTAATTTTTCGGCTTCTGCCATTTTTTCATCAAGAGCGGCATCATATCTTGAGGCTACCTGCAGACTTTGTTCTGCTTCGTCCAGTAACACTTGAGATTGTTCTTGTTGAGTTTTAGCTTCTCTTAGCAAGCTGTCTTTTAAATACGAGGAACTAGTTGAATTGGCTTGTTGAATAAGTAAATCCGCTTCCTTTGCCTTATTTGATGCTTCATTAGCTTTGTGTTCAGCAATGGATTTAGACTTATTACTTAACATCTTAATCTCATCCATTTCATTTTTATTCTCTGAAATATTTTGTTGGTTTAAGGCAATTAATTCATCTACATTTGAATCAACAAGTTCGTTCGAATCAATATCAACTTCTTCTAAAGCAATTTCAACTGGATTTAGTATACTATCAGGAATTTTGTCAAAATTCACTTCCGGATCAGCCATTTCTTTCACTACTGTAGCTAGTATAGTTGCCTCATCGGCAACCTGTTGGTCAAATTCATTTAAAATAACAAGCGTTTCGTTTCCATTTTTATCCACTAATTCAATTTCTTGTTTCAGTGCTTTTAACCCTTCTTGGGGTGGAACAGTAACAAGACCAGCATGTATCTTTTCACTTAAAGGGGTTTCTACAATGAATTTATACTTTCCAGAACTTGGTAACAAAATGGTGTAATTCCGATCATCTGTAACAGTGTAAACACCAATTAATTTATTATTCGCCACATTCTGCACTTTGATTGATGCTTTAAAGTCACTATCATTAATTAAGTTCTTAAACTCTCCAGCGATAATTACGTTTTGAATTGGTAGTAACTTAACCTTCACATTGTATACATCAATTTTACCCCCATCTGAAGCTCTTTTGGATGAAAAAAATGCATTTTCATTTTTATCATCAACTATGTAAAGAATGTCATCATCAGTAGAATTGATTTTGTAGTCTAAATTGGAAACAGGGCCAAAGTTATTACTTGCAAAATCGTAGCTACACCTAAAAATATCATAACCACCCATAGAATTATGACCTTTGGACGAAAAATAAAATGTTTTACCATCTGGTTGCAAGTATGGAAAATCATCGTCATAGGGCGTATTAATACTTTCAGGTAATCGAATGGGTTCCGACCAATCGCCAGTGGATTGTCTTGTAACCATGTAAAGGTCTAGTCCTGTTTTACCATCTTTACCATAACTGGAAAAAAATAATTTATCTTTACCTAGAGGAGGAAAGTATATAATGGATTTGTAATCTAATTTTTGATCAAATTTTGATTGAAAAAGGTCAGTAACTAAAATTCTGCCTCCTATTTCGTCTAAATTATAGCTATACTGAAATTTATCTTCAGCAGTAGAAGTTTTTTCAACTACAATTAAGTTTGAGATGTTGCTCATCAGGGTTTGACCACTATTACACATTGACATATACATATCTAACTGAAGAGATTGTGCTTGTTTTGGATCTGCTAAAGTTTCAAATTTCTCATATAGCGAAAGGGCATCACTGAATAGATAATTGAAATGTTGTGCTCTTGCTAAATAGAAATATGCTCGGGGATCAACGTTATTAGCCTTTATAGCCTTCCGCAAATACCCAATTGCTTTAGTTTTATCAGCATATTTATACAAAGCACAAACACCATATTTAAAATTAAATTCTGAATTATTTTTTGTACTCAGAAAATGTAGCATATGAGGTTCCGCTTCTATAAATGATTTTTCTTCAAATAAGTTATTAGCGTGATTTAATCTATCTTCTTCACTATTGAATTGTTGTGCATTAAACGAAAAACCATAAATAATGCAAAAAAGCGTGATATAGAATTTTAAATTATTCAACGTTTTTAGCCTTTTTTAGCTTAATTGACATCTTACTTTCAGTGCCAGTTAATAAACGCTCAATATTCTTTTTATGCGTAATGATCACTAAAATAGAAATTGAAATAGAGAAATAGATTAAAGATGGACTGTTTGATTTCAGTACGAAAATGGTAAATATCGGAAAGAAAAAGGCAGCTGTAATTGCTCCCAGTGAAACAAAGTTGGTCACAAGAAAAATAAGCAGAAAGATAATCACACAACCTATTGCAGCTTGAAAATTAATAGCTAAAATTATACCCATTAATGTAGCAACCCCTTTACCCCCTTGAAACTGTTCATACACTGGAAAAACATGGCCTAAAACTGCACTAATCCCAACAGCTAATTGCATATTTATAAATGCTTCTTGAGATAATGTAGCAGTAAAAAAATAAGTAGTAATCAATTTTACAGAGGCCCAACCCTTTAAAATATCTACAAACAATACACTAAAGCCAGCCAATTTCCCAATCACCCTAAATGTATTTGTTGCACCTGCGTTATTACTACCATAATCTCTAACATCAACTCCAAAAAACCATTTACTAACCCAAATAGCAGAAGGAATTGAACCTATTAGATAAGCCAACAATACAGCAGTGATATTATTGAATTCAAAAATTTCTTGCATATTAATCCATATACGAGGTCTTAAATGGAGCTACCAATTTTTGTGTTCCTAACATAAATTGGAAGTCTTCTTGGTCTTTTTCTCCTTTAAACTTGGTTTCATCTTTTTTAGTTTCACTTATAATAGTGTTAAACTCCTCATTTGAACTGTAAACTTGCATCAACCCTCTCTTGTAATTAAAGTAATAATAATTCTTATCATCCAACTGTAAATAGATTGTAATATCGTTACCGGTCATTCTCTTAGAAACCACGATTTTACCTTTAACGTATTTCATAACCTGTCTTTTATTAATGTTGGCAATACCTAAATCACCGTAGGACACATATGCTTTTTTATTTGGATCCCACCTAAATCGAACATCTCCAAAATAAAAAGGAGCTTCTAATTTTTCTGGATACTTTTTGATTTTCCCATTAATAATTAATTCTGAAACCATTTTATTTGCCATATCAGTTCCTACTAATTCACGTAGTGCCTTCTCATAATAAGAGTTTGAAGCATCTAAAATTCTAAGATCTGGAAACTCCAAAATGGTCTTACTTAATTTATCTAAAGCTTGTTCACTAAAAGGAAATCTAACAATGGTAGACGTTTTTAAATCTGTTGACCAATTTTTGGGATTAAATTTAATTTCACCTGCTGGTTCCAGAACTAATTGATCTAGCTCTACCCCAATTTCAAAGGGACCATCTGCCTTAATTCTACAGCTTTCAGTATTAATAGATGCATACGTACCCGGAAGCTTATATTCTGCTAGTTTGTCCTTATTAGATAATTGATATTCCTTGCGTTGGTTATTATATGTTAAATATCCGGTAGCATTCAACATCGATAAATGACTAGTATTCGATTTTTTTCCCAGAAATGAGCCATATAACGAGACAGAGTCTGTTGTATTAAACACCATTCCTGAAAAAATTCTATCTGGATCATCTTCATTACTCACTGTATCTTTAACTATTGGGATAAGTATATTGTTAGGATCTATATTTGCCGTAAATTCCACCCATTCTTGAGGAATATTTTTACAAGAGTGATTGATTTTTGTTACTCCACTAAACTCAAGGTTAGGATTGGTTGATGCTAAATGAACCTCTCCATAAAAATCATATTTAGGGCTGA
>CAZJVX010000149.1:0-4273 GCA_964549345.1 uncultured Flavobacteriales bacterium
TTTTTTCTTTCAAAAGATCCAATGCATGTGTTTTTGCTTCATCTGTATAATCGGTGTGTGGTTCAGCGATAATTACGAGTTCAATAACAGAAAGTTTATTTAATTTTTCTTTAAGAGTCATTACTTGAAAACAGTTGTTTTGCAGCGTTAAACGGATCAATTTTACCACTTTCTATATCCTGATTCAATCTTTTTATTTGAACATGGATTTGGTTGTCTTTATAAAAATCAGCTCTTATCAAACTATCTAATTTTTCTTTAAACCAGAAAACTCGTTGTTTTTGTCTGTTTTTTTGTAGCCATCCATTTTCAATATTGTGGTTTTCAAATGAGTTTATCATTTCGAACACCTTGTCAATCCCCACGTTTTCAAGGCTTGAACACGTTAAAACGGGTGGCATCCAGTTATTTTTTGAGCTAGGAAATAAGTGTAATGCGTTCTGATAGTTTGATTTAGCCATTCTTGCTTTTTTGATGTTTTCTCCATCTGTTTTGGTGATCAACAACCCATCTGCTAGCTCCATTATTCCACGTTTTATCCCTTGTAGTTCGTCCCCTGCTCCAGGGAGTACAAGTAATAAGAAAAAATCGACTAGCGCTTTCACATGTGTTTCGGATTGGCCTACACCAACCGTTTCTACGATAATGAAATCAAATCCAGCTTTCTCACAAAGTAAAATGGTTTCGTAAGATTTATTAGCAACACCTCCTAGCTCACCTTTTGATGGGGTAGGCCTGATAAACACATTTGGTAGATTTATTAAATCCTCCATTCTGGTTTTATCCCCTAAAATACTTCCTCCAGTGACAGAAGAACTTGGGTCAATAGCTAAAATGGCAATTTTAAAATTTTTATTTCCTATATATTTCCCAAAAGCCTCAATGAATGTGCTTTTACCTACACCTGGGCTCCCTGTTATTCCAATCTTAAATGCTGTTTTTTTTGGTGTAGGTATAGATTTTAATGCATTATATATTATATCTTGATCATTTATTCTAGAACTTTCAAGAAGAGTGATGGCTCTTGATAATATCGATGTGTCACAAGACAAAATACCCCTTACTATTTCTTCCTCTTTTAAAGATTTTAACGGTTTATAGGTGTATTTTTTATTGATTTTGTCCGCCATATATACAAAGTTATAAAGTTATATTTGCTAATACATGTTTCAATCTACTATTAAACCATACAATGATTTATCAAAAGATCAATTTTTTGATATTTTAAAATTACGTATTGAGATTTTTGTAGTAGAGCAGTGCTGCTATTATCAAGAATTAGATGATGAGGATAAAGAAGCTTTTCATGTATCTATCTATAATGATGGCATTATAGTTGCTGTTGGTAGAATTATACCAAATCTTCATAATAAAGAAGTTAAAATTGGAAGGATCGCAGTAAAAATGGAGTACAGAAAAAAAGGTCTTGCCTATAAAATGATGAAAGATATTATGAATTTCCTTTCTAATGATTATAAGAATTTTAGTGTTTTGTTATCTGCACAAACCTACCTAATTGAATTCTATCGGTCATTTGGGTTTAAAGAAGTAGGAGATAACTATTTAGAAGATGGAATAGAACACATTAATATGGTTTTAAAATGAAAGGAATAGCTTTTGTCATTTTATGTATTAGTCTGCATATAACAGCTCAAATCAGCCCAAATATTAACCAGTATGATAAACAGGGCAAAAAGCATGGAATTTGGAAAGGATATCATAAAAATACACAAACTAAAAGATATGAAGGTGAGTTTAATCATGGAACTCCTGTCGGTAGATTCACGTACTACGCTATTGAGGGGCATGTAAGTGGGAAAGTAGATTTCATTAATGATTCCATTTCCAGTGCGCAAATGTTCCACGACAACGGATCTATTATGGCAGAGGGTAAATTTTTAAATCAAACTAAATCTGGGAAATGGTATATCTACTCTAGAAGTGGTTATTTATTGAACAAATATCATTATTTGAATGGTGCATTAGAGGGTACACAATATTCATACTATCCAAAATTTGATGATTATGAGAAACTAAAGGTTATGGAACAATTTGAGTGTGTTGGGGGATTGAAAAATGGAGTTTGGAAAGAGTTCCATAAGCTAGGAACAGTAAAAGCAGAAGGAAATTATGTAGAAGGAAATAAAGAAGGCGTATTTACTTATTACTTTACAAATGGATCTATTGAAATGAAGGGAGCCTTTGAAAAAGATCTAAGAGAAGGGGAGTGGTTTTTTTATAATGGAGAAACAGCTAACATGGAAAAAGTTAACTATTTAAATGGAGAAATATATGATGCTGAAAAATAAGATATTTCTATATTTATTTTCGTTCATTTTAATGAGTTGCGATCCTATAACGTACGAAATTAAGCCACACTATTCTAGCTATTTTCCCGTTAATGAAAATGACTCCGCTGAGTTTTACGTGTTGGAAATTCAGCATACTTCCCTTGGTTCTGATACTCTACAATACTTCCTAAAAGAGGTGACTAAAAACCCATATATTGATGGTGAAGGTGACATCGCTTTTCAGTTGCATCGCTATTGGAAACCAGATTCAACAGAACATTATCAAATAAAGGATGTATGGAGCATTAAGAAAACAGTAAGTAGTGTAGAAAAAGTGGAAGAAAATATCCGATTTGTAAAAATGATATTTCCCTTAGATGAATTGAGCTATTGGGATGGAAATCTATTTAACCAACTCGGAGAACAAGAATACGCTGTTAATCAAATACACACCCCCTACAATATGTTTGGATTAACATTAGACAGTGTGGTAGAAATTACGCATGAATTTAATGCTAATTTACTTGAATACGATAATGCCATTGAAATCTATGCTCTTCACAAAGGATTAATTTATAAGGAAGAGATTAATCTCAGTATAAATAATGGAAATGTATTAGATATAAATTACGGGACTGAGTACACACAGATTAGGATAGAGTAGAAAATCACTTGATGTTTAAATCAATGATTTTATTTCCATTTAAAAATCCTTCTAGATAATCACCAATTTTTACAGGCCCAACTCCTTCAGGAGTTCCGGTAAATATAATATCACCAATTTTTAGAGTCATAAACTTAGAAACGTGATGAATGATATCATCAAAATTAAAAACCATATCATTAGCATTACCTTGTTGCACTAGATTTCCATTCTTTTTTAATTCAAAGTGAATCTCATTCAGTCTGTTAATGGAATAAAATGTAGATCCAATCACAGCAGAGTGATCAAATGCTTTTGCTTTTTCCCAAGGATGACCATTGATTTTACACTCATTTTGTAAATCTCTTGCAGTAAAATCAATGCCTAGACCAATTTCACTGTAATAACTAGATGCAAACTTTTTTCCTATGTGTTTTCCAAGCTTTTTAATTTTAATTAAAAGTTCCAATTCGTAATGTATTTCTCTACTAAAATTCGGAATAAAAAAGGGATGTTTTTTGGGTAAAATGGCTGAATCTGGTTTTAAAAAAAACAAGGGTTCTTTAGGAACTTCACTTCCCATTTCTTTTGCGTGATTGACATAATTTTTCCCTATACAGATGATTTTCATTTTTTATTTTCTTCCCAAATTTTTGTGAAACATCTTTTTGTGTTCTGTGAAAAATCTCCTCTCATGATCCATGCGTAGTAGCCAGGTTCCTTTTCAAATACCGAAACTACTGATTTACCTTTATGTTTTCCAAAATTAATAATGGGAATATTCTCCTTGTTCAGCACAATACGTCCAGCATAATCTAAAGAAGACTGATTAATTTTAGAAAATTCACTCAAAAATGAAACATCACTACTTAACTCATTATATTTTACAGTCTGTGCTTTAAGTACCTCTAATGTAGCTACTGCATCAGCTAGAGCGGTATGTGCATTTACCAATTCTTTATCACAATAAAATTTAACAGCTGCTTCTAAGGTTCTTTTTTCTAGTTTGTGAAATATATTTTGGACATCAATTAGTTTTTTTTCTTCTAAATTACTTTCAATGCCTGCTCTTAAAAATTCTTCTTCTAACAATGGAATATCGAACTTATTAGAATTGAAGCCTCCTAAATCACAATCTTTAATAAAAGATAAAATTTCATTTGCTGCCTGCTTAAACGTGGGTGAATTTTTAATGTCAATGTCATAAATTCCATGAATTTCTGAAATGTGAAGTGGAATTGGCATTTCTGGATTTAACTTTTTTTCAAAAGTAATTTCCTCTCCGTTTGGAAGCAGTTTGATCATGCCAATTTCTACAATTCTATCTTTATTTATTTGA
>CAZJVX010000150.1:0-4236 GCA_964549345.1 uncultured Flavobacteriales bacterium
GGTCTAAAAAACTATTATTTTCTACCATAGGCACCCACATAGGGCAACTATGTTGTGTAACTTTGAGTTTAGGAAAAAAATTCCCTATTTCTATTGCATAACTATTTGATTTCACGGTGCCACTTGTGCCAAGTACACCTACATGCCCTGTTTTGGTCATATGTCCTACTTCTTCAGTTGTGGGTCTAAGAACACCCAACACTCTTCTATCCGGGTAAGTATGAACTAAATCTTGTCGCTGAATGGTTCTTAGTGCTTTAGCTGAAGCGGTATTGCAAGCTAGTATAATTAAATGACAGTTTTGATTAAATAGATATTGAATAGCTTCTCTAGTATATTGATAAACTACATCAAAAGATCGGCTACCGTATGGTGCTCGAGCATTATCTCCTAAATATAAATAATCATACTCTGGTAATAACTTCTTAATGGATTTTAACACTGTTAATCCACCATATCCCGAATCAAATATTCCAATAGGAGAGTTCATGGCAAAAAAAAAGCCCAGTGGGCTTTTTATGAATTATTTACCTGCAACGGCAATCCCTAATTTTTTTCTAACCTTATCACTAATGTCTTCACCTCCAGCATAAAGTAAAGTAGTTACTTCATATACATAGTCATAACCTTCTTTTTCAGCTACATCTTTTACAGCTGTATTAACTTTGATCATGATTTGCTGTAACAACTCTTGTTCTTTTTGTTGTAAACTTGTTTGCGCTTCATATGCCTTTTTCTCATAATTTTGCTGTCTTTCCATCAAATCAGTCTCTTTTCTTTTTCTTGTATCTTCAGACATGCCATTTTTATTTTGCTCATAGTCTTGAGCAAACTCAACTATCAGCTTTTGATACATTTCCAACTCTTTAGTTAAATCACTGTTGAAACTTTCAAGATCCTTTCTTGCTGATTCATAGTCAGGAAGTTCTTGCATAATCACCTGCGAATTTACATGTCCTAATTTTTGTGCTTTAAGGCCCTGTCCTGCGATCATTATGCACGCAACAACTACATATTTAATTGTTTTCTTCATCATTTATTTTTTTAGTTTTCTAATTATATCGTCACTTTTATCATATTTAGGATCCGCAAACAAGATGTTGGAATGTTTACTTTTATCCAGTACAAAGCTATAATTATTATCTTCTGCAAGAGATTCAATAGCCTTATATATTTTTCTTTGAATAGGTTGGATTAATTCTTTTCTTTTTTTAAAAAGATCACCTCCAACTCCAAACTTTTTGCTTTGATAGGTTCTAATTTCTGTAATCAAATCCTCTATTTCTTTTTCTCGTTCCTTTTTAGTATCAGCTGGAAGAAGAATTTCATTTTTTTTTAAATCGTTTTTCTTCTTCTCTAGAAGTTCATTTTTACCCTTAATCTCATTTTGCCATTTCTCAGAGAGATCATCAATTTGTTTCTGTGCTTTTTGATAGCTTTCCATTTGGTCCAAAATATATTCAGAATCAACAAAAGCAAATTTCTGGGCATTCGAAAGAAAGGGCGAAAATGTAACTGCGAAAAGAATTGCTATGGTAAAAAAATATTTCATTCCGTTATAGTTCACCAATATTCATGCCAATTGTAAAGTGAAATTGACCGCGGTATCCATTGGCATTAATCTGAGCGTTGTGGTTAACTTCTCCAGCAGCACCAGGATCAAGTGAGTCAAATCCAAATCCATAATCTAAACCGAGTAAGCCAAACATGGGTAAGAAAATCCTAACACCTAGACCAGCAGATCTTTTCACTTTGAAAGGGTTGTACTTTTTATAATCATTCCACGAGTTACCCGCTTCTAAAAAGCTCAATAAGTAGATTGTCGCAGAAGGATTCAAGCTAACCGGATACCTTAACTCCATGGTATATTTGCTTATTAATCTATCACCTGTAGTGGACGAAACCGTCTGCTCATCATATCCTCTTAATGCTATGATTTCTCTACCATCTAAGTTGAAACCCGAAAGCCCACTACCACCTAAATAAAAACGTTCAAATGGTGGTGCACCAATATTCTTATTCCATCCATTAAGCAGTCCGAAACCTAATCTTGCATTCACAACTAGTTTTTTGTCTCTTGAAATGGGAGTAAACCAAGACGTGGTAAATTTCAGTTTATTGTATTGTAAGAATTTATATTTTTCTTGATCGGTTAATGATCCATGATCGGTAAATCCGTTTACTCTTGAGTAAGGATACACACTAGTTTTAAATGTTAAAGAAACAGATGAACCACTGCGAGGATATAACGGTTGGTCAATGCTATTTCTAGAAATATTCCACTTAAAATAAGGATTGTTTACATATCCATCGGAAAAACTGAAAACATTCCCAAAATTGTTAAGCTCATAATACTGATACCCTAATTCATAGTATACACTAAAATAATCATCTGGCCATTTTAATCGTTTACCAAGCCCCATTGAAACACCAGTAATTTTAATTAATCTTCTGTTGGGGTTCAATACTTTGTTACCCTCAGTATCTAAAGAGTCGTTAATATGCTTTCTATCATAAGATTGTAGAGAGTGATAGGCTGAAATTGTAAAAGAATTGGGTTTTTTACCGCCAAGCCATGGTTCTGTAAAAGACATATTGTAACTCTGGAAAAAATAACCGCTTGATTGAGCTCTAATACTTAATCGTTGGCCATCTCCCGATGGAAGTGGAGACCATGCTCCCTTTTTAAAAAACTTTTTAGCAGAAAAATTGTTAAATGAAACTCCTAGCGTACCAACAAGAGAATTATTTCCCCAACCCCCAGACAATTCAATTTGATCATTGGGCCTTTCTTCCACCACATATTCAATGTCTACTGTTCCATCGTTCGGATTAGGCATAGGATTAACACCTAATTTCTCTGGATCAAAATAACCATTTTGAGCAAGCTGTCTTTGTGTTCTTATGATGGCATCACGAGAAAATAAATCTCCCGGGTGAGTATACATATCTCTAATTATAACATGATCACTTGTTTTCGTATTTCCCGAAACATTGATATTTTTTATCCTTGCCTGTTTACCCTCATAAATTTTTATTTCTAAATCAATAGAATCATTATCAACTCGCTTTTCAATAGGATTTACTTGAAAAAACAAGTAACCATCATCCATGTATAAAGAACTGATATCAGTTCCGTTAGGATTCATAAATAACTTGGTATCTAAAGTAGATTTATTGTAGGGCGATCCATTTTTTATTCCTAGCAAAGTGTCTAGTAAACCACTTGAATATTTTTTATTCCCACTCCATGTAATGGAACGAATAAAATAAGCATTACCTTCATCAATAGTCATCTCTAGATTCAGCGATTCATTATCAAAAAAGTAAACAGTATCATAGGTGATTTTAGCATCCCTATAGGATAATTCATTGTATCTATTTAAGATATTTTGCTTATCTCCGTCAAAAAGTGAATATTGGAACTTAGAACGCTTATAAAATCTATACCATAACCTTTGTTTAGTATCTTTCATTAAGCGTTTAATTTTGTCATCTGACAAAGCATAATTACCATTGATTATAATTTCATTGATTTTAAACTTATTGCCTTTTTCAATGTTAATTTTTAATATCTTACTGTTATTGACAAGAGTATCTGTGGATGTGGTTATATATGATTTTGCGTTGAAATAACCTTTACCCACAAAATAATTTTTTGATATGTTTTTGACCTTCATTAACAAGGCATCTGTAATTATTTTGCCACTGTACAAATCAAGATCATCTCTTAATTGATCGGCTTCCGATTTAGATATACCCGAAAAACTATATCTAGACATTCGCTCTCTTTCCTGTAATCTTATTCTCAAAAACAAATTATCGCCCTGAGATTTATCCTTTAAAATTTCAACATGTTTGAAAATCCCTTGCTCCCACAACTTGTCTATGGCTGTGGCTATTTTCTCTCCAGGAATGATAATTTTCTCGCCTCTAATTAGCCCTGACTTTTGAATAATCATATCATGATCAAAATGAAGAACTCCGTCAACTGTTATAGCCGCAAGGGTATACTCCCTTGGTGTTGTATAATCCATGAAATCATTTTGAGCAACGCTTTTATTAATGAAAAAACATAAAGTGTATATGATTATAAATCTTAAGCTACTCATTTACAATTTGTTCTGATGTTTTACCAAACCTTCGTTCTCTATCTTGATAATCTTTTATGGCCTTAAAAAAATGCTCTTTTTTAAAGTCAGGCCACAATGTTTCCGTAAAATACAATTCTGTGTA
>CAZJVX010000151.1:0-1272 GCA_964549345.1 uncultured Flavobacteriales bacterium
CTTCACTGAATAGACTTAAAATGCTCAATGAAGTGATTGATTTTCCAGCACCAGATTCACCTACTAGTGCCACTATTTCGCCCTGTTTTACAGATAAATTTATTTTGTCAACAATCGGTTTTGAATGGTTTTTTTTACGAATCTGTAAGTCTCTGATTTGAAGTATGTCCTCTTTCAACGGAAGTTAATGTAAAGATTTTTGCGTATGATTAACAATTGTAATGTTTTTAAACTTACTTAAAACAATTACATTTGAAAAAAAAATTATGTTAAAAGCAGTCATAGAAAAAGCACTTAATAAACAAATTGAACTTGAAGCATCTTCTTCTCAGTTTTACTTATCTATGGCTTCATGGGCTGAATCTCAAGGGCTGAGTGGGACATCATCATTTCTTTATAAGCATAGTGATGAGGAAAGATTGCACATGCTAAAATTAGTAAAATTCATTAACGAAAGAGGTGGGACTGCAGTAATACCAGCCCTTATAAAACCACCAACTACATTTCAATCATTAAGTCATGTTTTTGAATCACTGCTAGAGCATGAACTAAATGTTACGGAAAGCATTAACAATATCGTGGGTGTATGTTTAGAAGAAAAGGATTTTACTACCCATAATTTTATGCAATGGTATGTATCTGAACAATTGGAAGAAGAGGCAATGGCTAGAACCATTTTGGATAAAATAAATATGATAGGTAATGATAAAGCAGGATTGTACCTTTTTGACAGAGATCTAAATGAGTTTGAACCTGTTGAAAATGCAGTATAAGATATGCGTTTTAATGCATTAATTATCATATCAATTTCAGGTGCACTTTTATTTGTTTCCAATGACTCTGTGGCACAATATCGTGACCCCTTTTCGGAAAAATCCAAAAGATCAACCATCAAGAAAGGAAATAAAAAGGGGTTGACCTCTAGTATGAAGACAAACTCAAAAAAATTAAGAGACCCTTTTAGAAATATACACGACCCTAAAGGTTTGGTTGGACTAGGAAATGACCCATTTAATTCAAGTGGTAATATGAGGTCGAAACCTACTGGTGTAGACTCAGATAGTTTTAGCTATCGGCAGCGAAAACGTGCCATCAAAGATAAATACAACAAAGAGTACGTAAAGAAAAAGGCTATGAAGAGCCGTGAAAAGCATTACAAGCTTAAAATGAAGTATCGCTAAAAGGCACGGTATTTGATTTGTTTGTTACTTTTGTTTGAAGACACATAATTTGAAATTCTTAATTAACATATCTCTGATTCTTCTTTTCTGT
>CAZJVX010000151.1:1372-4235 GCA_964549345.1 uncultured Flavobacteriales bacterium
AGGTTGAAATACCAGATAAATAAAACAAAAGCCGAAAAAAGCGGCTTTAAAATAGATCAAACACTTACAAAATTGGCATACTCAACAATATGATTTTGAATAGAAGAATATGGTGTTTACTTTTTGTATTTGTTACGGCAAACCCAATTTCAGCACAAGATTATTGTCCTGAAAAAAGGTTATTACTGGAAAAATACCAAGCTGGAGAATACATTAAGGCAAAAGCCTACATTGATACCGTAATTTTAAGGTGTCCAGATCAAAAATCTAATGCATATTTCTGGCATATATCTGCCTTCATTAATTTCAATATTTTTCAAAAAGTAGACCAAAAATCTCCCTTATCTAAAGCTAGAAATGAAGCTGTATCGTCTGTATTGAAATCAATGGAATTGGATAAGGATAATCAATATTTGGAGCATAATAAGCAAATTTTGGATGTATTAGCTAACGGCTATTATAACCACTATGTGAGTTATTTGGATACAAATAACTACGTTAAGGCGGTTAATTTTTATCAAGAATTCAAAGCATTGAAAAAAATAACAGGTCAATCTGTGGACTTCAATCAATATGAAATCCAACACTGCATTATGTTAGCTCAAATCTATAAGCAACTTTATCATAACGATGAAAACGCAATCCATTTTATACAGAAGGCAATAGATAGTTACCAATGTGTACTTTCAATAGATGAGAATAATTACAGTGCCAATAAGAACTTGGGTATACTGTATCACAATTTAGGAGTAGAAACTATCATGAAAGAACTACCAGTTGATGCGGATTTAGAAGTAGTGATTGTAATGGAAGAAAAAGCGGTTAATTATTTCACGAAATCTCTACCATATTTAAAAAAGGTTTATAAAATGGAACCCACGGATGAAGCTATTGTTCACGGGATAGCTGCTGTATATTATAGTTTGAATGATACGGAGCAGCATATCAAATATTACAACCTTTACAGAGATTTAAAGAACTCTAATTCTAATAACGACTAGCATTGAGATTTTCTGTAGGAAAAAAAATAGGTGGAGGTTTTGGTGTTGTAGTATTACTCTTATTGGTTGTGTTTATTTACACATTTACTGTTGTAAATGATGCTATCAAATCCAATGATAAATTTTTAAATGTCGATCAACCCTCTCTTTTTGCCATTAATAAACTAAAGGACGATTTAGCTTCTACCCATTCACATATGCAAAAGTGGGCAAATGATGAATCAGCAAAGCAACCAGATTGGCCTTTTAAATTAGATGCTGGTTCGTTATTAGACTCTATTTTATACAGTGATTACAGTTCTATATTGAAATTGTCGGAAAGCTGGTTGGAAAATGATACGGGTAAAGTAAAAATTATTTTGATTAAGCAACAGCTTGATTTACTTATTGCTGATTACAACGAAAACATAAGATTCATTTTAAGTAGCATCGAAAGTTATGACATGTTTTTTATTGCACAAACACAATTTGAAACCAGTACAAATGAAAGTTTTAATGAATTGTACAATGAAATCAGTACGTTAGCTCAAAACAGAGGAAAGATTGCAAAACTGCAACAACAAGAAACTAATCAAAGTTTCTCTCAGCTTATCAATAGCATTATTTTTATTGGAATCATCTTGGTAATAGGTACCATATTTATTGCCTTTTTAACTACTCTAAGCATAACAAAACCGGTCCAGAGATTAAAAACTATTCTCTTGGCATTAGGCAAAGGAGTATTCCCAAATTACAGAAATGTTAAAGTGGGTAATGACGAAATTGGTGAAATGTCCAAGGCAATGATAAATCTTGTAGACGGATTAAAGAAAACAGCTGAATTTGCTCACGAGGTAGGACAAAGTAATTTTAGTTATTCTTACGAACCTCTTAGTGATGAAGATGTTTTAGGACATGCGTTACTAAAGATGAAAGATGAATTAGCAGAAACAGAGCGCATACTAGAACAAAAAGTAAAAGAAAGAACAGAAGAAGTAGTTAAGCAGAAGGATGAAATAGATTCTCAGAGAGCAAAGTTAGAGGAACTATATAATGATGTAACGGATAGTATTAGATATGCAAAAAGATTACAAAATTCCATTCTTCCTCCTGAAGTAGTGATAAAGAAATATTTTCCTTCTTCCTTTGTCTTGTTCAAGCCGAAGGACATTGTTTCAGGCGATTTTTATTGGGTAAGTAAGTCAAAAAATGAATGTATGTTTGCTGCGGTAGATTGTACCGGTCATGGAGTTCCTGGAGCATTTATGAGTCTTGTTGGGGCAAATGGATTAAATAGTGCTGTAAGTGAACATAAGTTAACAGATCCTGGTCTAATCCTAGATGATCTTAACAATTATGCGAACCTAGCATTAAATAAACACACTGATGAAAATGCAGTAAGAGATGGTATGGATATTACCCTTTGCTCATTAAATAAAAAAACCATGAAATTAAAATTTGCTGGGGCTTACAATCCAGTTTATCTTATACGTGATGGTGAACTAGAAATAGTAAAAACAGATAAAATTGCAATTGGTTCTTTTACGGCAGGAGAAAATCATTATAACACCCACGAAATTGATGTAAAGAAAGGAGATAAAATATATATTTTCTCCGATGGATATGCAGATCAATTTGGTGGTCTTAAAGGCAAAAAATTCATGTATAGGCAATTCAAAGAAACATTGTTAAATACAGTCAATGAGTCTATGGAAAATCAAAAACAATTGTTAGATCAAAAAATTGAGGCATGGAAAGGTAGTTACAGTCAAGTTGATGATATTGTGATTTTTGGGGTTGAGGTGGACTAACGTTTCTATTATGTTAATCATTCGATTTTACAGCATACTTTTTTTCATTTTATTAATTGGTATTTCTTCAGG
>CAZJVX010000152.1:0-4232 GCA_964549345.1 uncultured Flavobacteriales bacterium
TGGGAATGATGCTGTGTCATTGTATTTTAACAATGAAATCATTGAAAGGTTTGGAAATCCCCATATTAATGGAAATGGGACTGCATGGGACTACAGCAATTCATGGGCATATAAAGACTCAAGTCTAGGTAGTTTTAACTTCAGTGGTGGTTCGTGGTTGTTTGGAGATTCAAATTGTGGAAATAGCACCAATTATTTATATGACTCACCTTGTCCATACCCTATTTGTGCTAATTACTTATCTACAGCAGAAACCATAGAAAGTGCCACATTAAACGTATTTCCGAATCCTGCTACAGATCAACTAACTATGGTGTCAAACGAAATAATTGACGAAATTACTTTGCTGGACATGGTTGGGAAAACGGTAATGAGAGAATACCCTAATAATTACCGTGCAACACTACGTATAGATCATTTACCTAAAAATATCTATTTATTAAAATGTAAAATCAACAACACTTACCAAACCAAAAAAATCATCGTTTCAGATTAGATTTACGTTTAGAATAATGTAAGTGTAAGGCCAACTTTATTGTTGGCCTTTTTAGTTTTGGCTATAAACACCAACATTCAACTCATATATTTTTTTATACATTTAATGTGACAGAAAAAAATCAATCATGAAAATTCCAAAACTTATATTTCTACTAACATTAACTGCGTTGATCGTTAACCCTATTTTTTCTCAAAAAAAGGATAAAAGCCCTAATATTGAATCTGCTCTGAAAGGCTTTAAATTTAGAAGTGTAGGTCCTGCTTTCATGTCTGGAAGAATTGCGGATATAGCTATAGACCCAAAAAATGAAAACACTTGGTATGTAGCCGTTGGATCAGGAGGAGCTTGGAAAACTACAAATGCGGGGACTACTTGGTTTGCACTTACCGAAAACATGCCTTTTTACTCTACCGGATGTATTACCATTGACCCCAATAATAACGAATCTATTTGGTTGGGTACAGGTGAAAACGTGGGTGGAAGACATGTTGGAATAGGACATGGTATATATCACAGTGCTGATGGCGGTAAATCATGGAAAAACAAGGGTTTAAAAGATTCAGAACATTTATCCAAAATTATTGTTCATCCCAACGATCCTAATACGGTTTGGGTTGCCTCGCAGGGTCCACTATGGAGTTCTGGTGGCGAGAGAGGACTTTATAAAACAACAGATGGCGGAAAAACATGGAATAATACGCTAGAAATTGACGAATGGACTGGAGTTACCGATTTACTAATTGACCCCAGAAATCCTGATGTTTTGTATTGTGCCAGTTGGCAACGTCACCGTAATGTAGCTTCTTACATAGGTGGCGGTCCTGGAACAAGTATTTACAAAAGTAATGATGGTGGTGATAATTGGACCAAAATCAATAAGGGCTTACCTTCATCTAATATGGGTAAAATTGGACTTGCCATTTCACCTGTAAACCCTGATGTTGTTTATGCAGCCGTAGAAACCGAAAGAAGAAAAGGAGCGGTATATAGATCTGCAAATGCTGGTGGCAGTTGGAAAAAAATGTCTGAAACCGTATCTGGTGGTACGGGTCCTCATTACTATCAAGAACTAGTAGCTTCACCTCACAAATTTGATAAAATATACCTTATGAATGTAAGGGTATTGGTTTCTGAAAACGGTGGAAAAACATTTTCCACCATGAAAGAAAGCAGAAAACATTCTGATAATCACGCCATGGTTTTCAAAAAAAACGATCCCAATTACATACTAGTAGGAACTGATGGTGGTATTTATGAAACATTTGACGACACCCAAAACTGGAAGTTTGTGGGTAATTTACCGATTACCCAGTTCTACAAATTGGCTGTTGACGATGCTGAACCTTTTTATAACATATATGGAGGAACTCAAGATAATAATACACAAGGTGGTCCTTCAAGAACATTAAGAAGAAATGGAATCACCAATTCAGATTGGTATGTAGTTCTTGGAGGAGACGGCCACCAACCTGCCACTGAACCTGGAAACCCTTCTATAGTTTATGCACAATCCCAAGAAGGATACTTGAACCGAATAGACAGATCCACAGGAGAAGTAGTAAATATTAGACCCCAAGAAGGCATTGAAGAGCCGTATGAACGATTTAACTGGGACTCCCCTATTTTGGTAAGTCAACACAACCCTACCACCATCTATTTTGCTTCACAGCGAGTTTGGAAATCAGATAATCGAGGTGATAATTGGGAGCCTATATCTGCCGATTTAACCAAAAATGAAGAACGTTTCGCCTTACCTATCATGGGCAGAGTACAAAGTATAGATAATTCTTGGGATGTTTATGCCATGTCAACTTACAATACCATAACCTCTTTAGCAGAATCCAAAATAGATCCAAATGTACTATACGCAGGGACAGATGATGGTATTATTCAATACACCAAAAATGGAGGTCAGAACTGGACTAAGATGACCGTAGATCAGCTTCCCAAAACTCCTTCATCTGCGTTTGTAAATGATATTAAAGCCGATCTATTTAATGCAAATACAGCTTATGTTTGCTTAGATAATCACAAATTTGGTGATTACCAACCTTATTTATTTAAAACAACTGATGGAGGTAAATCATGGAAAAGCATCACCAATGGTTTACCAGAAAAAATATTAGTATGGAGATTGGTTCAAGATCACATCAATCCAAACTTATTATTCTTGGGAACCGAATATGGAGTTTATGTCAGTTTAAACCAAGGTGAAAAATGGCATAAATTTAGTAATGGCTTACCTACCATTCCTGTAAGAGATTTAACAATACAACAAAGAGAAAACGATTTAGTACTAGCTACTTTTGGCAGAAGTTTCTATGTACTTGATGATTTTAGTCCTTTACGAAATTTTTCAGAAGAAAAATTAAATAAAGATGTGCTATTTGAACCTAGAAAAGCCTTACAATATACCCCTATGATTGGAGGAACTAGCAGCGATGGTGGTGCTTCATTTAAAAGGAAAAATCCAGAATACGGAGCAACCATATCGTACTTCATTAAGGACGGTTTCAAATCATTAACTGCACAAAGAACTAAAAAAGAAAATGCTGCGGGCCTTAGTGAAGATGTGCTTGACAAATTGAAAGAAGCTGGATATACTTTTAGAAACATTAAAGATGCTGAAAAAGCAGAAATAAAGCGAAAAACCTCTTTTGATGATAAGACCATTAATAAGGTATTAAAAGCAATCGAAAAACACCAAGCAAAAGAAAATGATATTCCGTTTCCAGGTTGGGATGCACTAGATAAAGAAAAAAATGAGGATAAACCTGAGATCATGATTGAAATAAAAGACCAACAAGGTGAAGTTGTTCGTCAAATCATCAAACCTTTAAAAAAAGGGTTAAATCGAGTTAATTGGGATTTGAGTACCTACAACACAACTGTAGTCAAAGCAAGTGATAAGGGTAAAAGAAGTTGGAGATATGGCGGTGCTATGTACCAAGAAGTTAAACCTGGAACATACAATATAAGTTTATTCAAAAGACAGGGTACTACCATGAGTTTTTTAGCTGGTCCAGTATCATTAGAAGTAGAAAGAATACGATCTAATATCTTAACTAACCCATTAGCGGACCAACATGAAAGCTACTACATAAACCTGGCTTCTTTTACTAAAGAAGTAAGAACCTATCAATATCAGTTTGAGAAAGCCAATGATTTGGTGAAAACTATGAAAGCACATTTAAAGTTTGTCAAATACAATAAGGAGGAAATCGCTAAAGAGGTTTATTCTCTTATGGAAACCATGAATGATTTAAACAGAACATTTGGCGGCAGTGATACTAAAAAAGAGGTTGGTGAAAAAGATTACTTAACTATAAGCGATCGACTTTCCAGCGCAAGAGGTGGTTGGTATCCCAACACTTATGGACCAACTGCATTGCACATGAATAGTTTTAATATGGCCAAAGAATTATTCACTAAAATGCAACCTAAAGCAGAGGATTACATAAATAAAGTCAATAATATGGTGAGCCGATTTGAAGATGCTGGTGGCCCCACCATTTTGAAGTAATTATCGACTAGTAATACGTATTGAAGTCCATATACTCTGTATGGAAATCTTCAATAGCTTTTACTAAAATAGGTGATAAGTATTGTTTCTTGCTTTACTATTACAGCAGTAACATCCATAATAAAAAAGAACCACTTTTAATATAATTAAATGGAAATAAACAATATAAGAATTTGAACATTTTCAACAACACATCAATATAACTATAAA
>CAZJVX010000153.1:0-4202 GCA_964549345.1 uncultured Flavobacteriales bacterium
AGCCGCTTGTAAATTTTAAGTCTTCCAATATTCTTTCTAACTCACATCTGTTTTACATCATACTCCCCCACCCTTTCAAAATAAAATGTAGTAAATCCTTTTTCTATTATATCGCCATAATAAACAGACTATTAATGACGTCATATTACTGTAATAAACTTATTTACCATAAATCTTTCAAGGACATTTGTCTAAATTTTGACTAAAATTCATCTTAAAATTTTTGAATTTATTCCAGAAATGAGGTTTATTAATGTTAATTAAAAAGAAAATTTAACTCCAAAGTTCCAGGTGCGTCCAAAACCAAAATAGCCTTTATTTCTAGTATAAAACTCAGGTTGATCTGGTCGATATAGATTGTTGTTTTCGTCTAACGTATTGGTGTTAAGTTCAGCTAAATAAAGTGTATTAAACAAGTTGTTTACATTAAATCTAAATGACAAAAAATTATCGTTTATTTTTCTCCTGTAGTAAACACCAATTCTTGCAATGCCATAAATAGGTAATTTGGTTACTTGACCACCTAACTCATAGTATTGTGGATCCCAGATATTGTATGGAGCATAAAGTTCATCTGCCACATAATAAGTAGTATTAATTGAAAAATTCTTAAAGGGTTTAAATTTTAGAGTCAAACTATATGTGACCTGTGCAGCATCTCCAACTTTAAGTCCTTTAGCATATAATATTTTAACCGAGTCTGATGAATCTGCAGTGAAATTACCAAATGCATCCAGTATCGTACTTCTAGAATTTATATTATTTGTATAAACCCAATCGCCCAATGAGACCATTCCTGACATTGAAATTTTATCAGATAAATTCACATTAATTTCCCCTTCTAAACCTTTATGTGTTTGTGATATTCCATAAAAAAGATAAAACACATCATACCTAGGATGACCTAAAGGGGGTGCAAATCTCCTTGAGTATTGTCTGTCGTTCCATTCTGTGTAGTAAGCATTTATATCAAAGTCAATTAATTTGTTGTAATAACTGTAGCCAATTTCAAAAGCCCTAACTGACTGATTTTTTGCATTTGTATTTATATCATTTTGATAATTAAGAAAAATATTATTAAAAATAGGTTGCTTGGAAAAGTATCCAGTATTTACAAAAATCCTTGCGTTTTGGTTAACATTAAAATTAAAACCTGTCTTAAAAGTACCTCCATTGAATATTTGCCAATCAGTTGTTTGTAGACTATCATCATCCATGTAATTAAAATAATCAATTCTTTTAAAGCCCTGACTAGATAGAGAAAGAGAACTAAAAAAGGAAAATTTATCATTGGTATACTCTATCTGTCCAAAAGCACCTAACCACTTTACAATACCATCATTATGGTAAAGTAGGTTATTATTATTCAAATAAGAATTCTCCGAAAAACTTCCAAATGATGAGCCTGATTCATAGTCTATAAAATTGGATGAATTATTCATGTCAAAAGAAGAAAGATAAGTGCTATTCCCTAAAAGGTTTTCAACTTTCCTGAAATGTTCACCTACATAATATCTAATGTCAATACCTCCCACAAAACTCAAATTTTCATTGATATTATGCTCTAATGTGGAAATAGCACCATACCAAATGTGTTTATTTACACTTGCTGTTCTTATCCATCCGTCTCCCGTTTGACCTCCTTGTAAATCATCTCTTACCGTATCTGGCTCATTATTATATCCACCAAATGCGGCTACATAATCTCCATTATTGTACGCAATTATACTGTCAAACATAACTTGTCCTGAGCTATCGTGAACACCAATTCCAAAACCATGAAAAGAATCATAGCCAGACCAGTTATCAACGTTGTCATTTTGAAGGCCCCTACCCCTCGCAGATGTACCACCACCATTTCCGGTAGATACATAAAAAGCTGTTTTAAGTTTTGTATAAGATGAAAAATTCAAATAGTGATTAATAAAAGCTTTGGGTTTATGATAAAAGTTTTTCCTCCAAGAAAACACTTTTCCATCTAGATAACCCCAACCAGGATTAAACTTTATTCCTCTAGACAAATCATCTATTGAATCATTTACGGGACACCTGAACGTAGATAAAAAAACATTATCATAGTTATTATGAATTGATCTTCTATTATGCATCTGAGGTGCACCAGTTATGGTTGCAGAAATTCGTTGTTTTTGACTTATGTTATAATTGGCTGAAATAAAGTAAGAATACGCTTTAAAGTCAGTTCCATTAATATACCCATTTCCTCGAGTATGAGTCAATTGCATGGTGGCCGCAATACCATTGTCAAGTAAACCAGACGATAAAGAAGTACTGTATTTTGTATATCCGTCATTCCCTATTGATGTACTTACATTACCTCCCTTTTTAAATTCAGCTGCATTCGTTAAAATATTAATGGTTCCACCTACTGCTGGAATAGCCAATTTTGAAGCACCTAACCCTCTTTGTACTTGCATTTTATTCGTTACATCCGCTAATCCTGACCAATTAGACCAATAAACCCAACCTGTTTCCATATCATTCACCGGAACACCATTTATCATAACCGCTATATTATTCTGCTCAAACCCTCTCACATTAATTCTTGAATCACCAAATCCCCCACCCTCTTTAGTTACATAAACGGAAGGAGTATTTCTTAAAATTTCAGGAAATTCTTGATTACCTAGATTTTGCTCAATGTACGTTGCTGATATGGTTGTAGCAGCTACGGGAGTCATTCTTTCTTTAGCAATGTCTGCAATTACTTCTACTTCATTCAAACCAAGAGAAATAGGTTGCAGCTCAATAACCCCTAAATCATTCCGTCCATCCGTTAGATTAAAATCCTTTGAGACGGATTCGTAACCAATATAACTTACATTAAGAGATGTTTTTCCTACCGGCAAATAATCAATTTTAAATTCACCTGAAACGTTTGTAATTACACCCTTTCTTTGATCTTGTATTAACACGCTAGTCCCAACTAAAGACTCACCACTTAGGGCGTCAATTACGTATCCTACAATAGAGCAACTACCTGCAGTTTGTGCATAGATTGGTGAATCAAGAGCTAAAAGAACAACAATTAGTAATAGAAGTCTATTCAACTATGATAGAATAAGAGTTTCCTTCCGAATAAAGCATATAATTTCCAGAACTTAGTTGACCTAAATTAATCGTATTTATTCCACTATTCAAACTAAGCTTTTTGACTAATAAACCTTTCATGTTAAATATAATAGCATTAGTAGTTTTTGGAGAAACTATCTGTATAAAATCGCTTGTAGGATTTGGATAAATATCTAAAACAGTATTTCTATTCTCGATTAAACCGACAAACTGATTAATATCAGCAGCATCTCTAGGAAGGAGTTTGTAAGCTCCATAATTGTATGTCATAGGTCCAGTCACATCATAAAAGTAATTGATAATGGGTGTGTAGGAGAAAAGAAGGTCATCTACCGTTAAATCACCTGTACCGTCATTAATAATCCATTCTCCAAACCCTGCCGTATCATTAACACAGGTTGCATTAGTGACTTGCACTATACATCCCTCAAAGTCTTCCGAATTTGCAGCCGCAGTAGAACAGTTATTTACGTTGTAGTTGTTCCCTGTTGAAATAACTTGGACATTGGTTACGTTTACTAACTCCGTCAAATCAAAATACTCATCCACTTCCCCATCAAGAATAACGGAATCACCAATATTCACAACATAATCTTTGGTATACACATAAACACCACTCCAAGCACCACTTCCTGAACTAATGAAAAAGGTGCTATCAGATCGAACAGCAGTAACAATTCCACCTGTTATAATTTGTTGAGAAACATAGTTAGAATTTCCATTTGGATCAGTAGTATATTGAATATCGTAAACACTAACCGTATCTATTGTTGGTGGAGGTGTTGAGCCCTCATTTATAGTAATATTATCAATTTCCCACGTACTCCCTGAACTAGAAGATCCAAAATATTCGTAGGCGATAAATGTTGAAGAAGATTTGTGAGCTGACAAATCTACATCACCTGAATTTGTCCAACTTCCCCAGGTAGTATTGTCAACATCCCATAAAGCCTGAGAAGTAATATCGGTCCAAGTACCTTGTTGTGTAGGATTACTTGTACCATCATAATCGGTTGATATGTATAGGACAAGAGGGGCACCTGGCCATTTCATAATGGTTTGGAAATTTAAAATCGGTTGAGTTGAGGATGAAAGATCGACTCCTGGCGATA
>CAZJVX010000154.1:0-4134 GCA_964549345.1 uncultured Flavobacteriales bacterium
AAAACAAATAGCTTTAAATTATTAGGTATGTGATTGTTCCATAACCCATTTTGGTCATAAATAAAACTTAGATCTCCTGTGATTAAAATATTCGTTTTAGAATGTACACTTGCACTTCCTATAGCGGTTGAAGTAGATCCCTCGATTCCGCTTATTCCTCTGTTTCCAAAGTAATTTAAGTTCTTTTTGGTATCAAATAGTTGAATGTATCTAACACTTGTACTATTCCCCATTTGAACAATGAAATTATCCTTCAAATATTTTTGTAGTATGTAGTGAGCTTTAAGGTCTGACCATATACATGATTTTTCAAAAATAGCGTGGTTTTTTGATGCTATTAAATCTTCTTTTTTCCAAAGCTTCTGAAATTTATTTTCTTCTTTTTTATTTTCTACATGGCTTGTTAACTGTTTTAGAAAATTTTTGGGTTCAATAGGTAAAAATGCAGTAAGTGAAGAAAATACATCTTGTGCTCTGTTCGTGTCCTCAATATGCCAATGTTCAATTGGGTTATACTCTCTAAATAACGTTTTTAATTTTTTAGAAATGATTGAATTTCCAATAGTAATTACTAGCTCAGGTAAGAATTCTGGCCTGCCGTAAATTCTTTCTAGGGTCCTGTCAATACAGCTGATTATATGATCACCATAAATATTGGATGTGCTTTCAGATAGAATACATACATCCTGACGTTGATGCAATTTGCTTATGATGTTATTAAGCTCATCGTCAGGATTTAAGGAACCACATACAATCATTTTTTTTTGGAATTTATTCCATTTTTTCAGTAAGCTTTGAAATTGATCATCTGAAATTTTTTTACTTGTATTTACATATTCAATTTTTCTTACTTCTTTTTCTGCTTTCGGTACTGTTTTATAAAGAGGTTCTCTAAATGGAAAGTTGAGGTGAACGGGCTTAGAAGTTGTTTTTGCAGTTTGAATGGCTTCATTTATAATTACACCGGTTTGCCACAGTGCATCAGGGTGATCAAGCATAGGTAGCTGATAGCTCTTTTCAATATAATTTGAATAAATGTTTTGTTGTCTCATAGATTGGCCTTCGCCATGATCTATCCATTCTGGAGGTCTATCAGCAGTTATTACAATAAGTGGGACTTTTTGATAATAAGCTTCTGCTACTGATGGAGCATAATTTAAAGTTGCGCTTCCAGAAGTAGAGCATATGACGGCAGGCTTTTTAGTCTGTTGCGCTATGCCAAGAGCATAAAACCCTGCTGATCGTTCATCCACAACAACTTTTTTCTCAAAAAATGATGAACTATTAAATCCTATTACAAGGGGAGCATTTCTAGATCCAGGTGAGAAAATGACATGTTTTATAAGATGTTGCTCTAGTAGTTGAATCAGTACTTGTACCCTGTAAGATGCTGAAGTCATTAAACGAATTTCTATATTTTTTTGATTACTGACAAAAGCGTTTCAGCTTTAATTTCTGTTTCACGAAATTCGTCTTCAGGTTTACTTTCAGCTGTAATACCACCGCCAACATATAAGCTTAATTTATTTTGGAAAATTTTAGCACATCTAAGGTTTACAAATATTTCAGTAAAATCATTATCAACAAAGCCAAGATATCCACAGTAAAATTCTCTATCGTGAGGTTCATTTTCATGAATCCAATTTATAGCTTTTTGAGGTGGTAAACCTGCTATAGCTGGAGTAGGGTGGAATTGATTAAGAAATTCATTTAAACCCGAATCCAATTTAAATTTGAATTTTTGACTTAAATGTTTGATGTTTCCTGCAACAAATTCTTCCGAGCTTGATTCATATTCAAGTTTTCCTTGGCTTTTGATTATTTCTCTTATATAATCAGTTACGTATTGATGTTCATTAATTTCTTTTTTTCCCCATTTCTTATTATCATTTTTCTTTTTACTCCCTGCTAATGCTTGAGTTTGATAAGATGTAGAGTTTCCATGAATCAATATTTCCGGAGTTACTCCGATCCATAAACCAAATTCAGCGTGATTTAGTATGTATTTGAATCCGTGACTATATGAATCACATAGCTGCTTAAAAATATCGAAAGCATTTTTTACATTGTACGTTTCTTGTTTGATCCTGCTTAAAATGCATTTTTTAAAATATCCATTCTTACATTTTTTAATTATATCTGTAGCATGTTGTATGTAAGTGATTTTTTTATCAGCAATTTCTGTATTAATATGACTGGTTTCTATGTAGACATTTTCTTTTAGTGGATTAAAAGATGTGATTAAATGAAATATTTCCCCTTTGAACGTACTTAAAACAAACGCACTTGAAATTGCATTAATGGAATTTTTCTTTTTCCATTCCCCTATCCCGATATATGAAATCTTGGAGTGAGGTTTTTGAAAAATGACAAATTCTTTTTTGTCATTCAAATGAATCATTACAGAGAGGGTCTTTTTAGAATCATAACTGTTAATCTACATAACGAAACCAGCTTATCTTGTTCATTTCTGATTTCAATATTCCAAATGTGTGTAGTTCTTCCTTTATGCACAAGAGTTCCTTTTCCAGTAACATATCCTTCATGTGCACTTCCTACATGATTTGCGTTAATTTCTAGTCCTACAGCAGATTCTTTTTTTTTGTCTATTATTATGTATGAACCTGTACTTCCAATAGATTCTGCAAGTGAAACACTTGCACCACCGTGAAGAATTCCCATAGGTTGTGAAGTTTCGTCCTTTACAGGCATTTTAGCGATAATATAATTTTCTCCTATTTCGGTAAATTCAATTCCTAGATGTGTAAGTAACGTCCCTTGGGATATTATGTTTAAATGCGCTGGAGTTAGATTTTCTGGAAACATATCTATTTTTTGATTATCAACTTGTTGGTCTTGTTTTTACCCGTGACTACGTAGTAAACTCCGTTAGACATATTAACTTGAATAGTTTGTGTAGTTGAGCCATTAATCACGTCTTGATGATGTATTTCTTTACCACTAATATCTAAAATTTTCACATAATTGGGAAGTTCTTTAGTAGACCTAAATTCCAAGTTAAAATTTCCGTTACTTGGATTTGGCTTCAAGATAAATTCGTTTCCAACATATTCATTTAATCCAGTATTGGTGTTAATTATGGTAATATTAATTTGATCTTGATCAAAACAATTTCCATTCGATCCTGTAAATGTAACTTGATATGCACCAGTAGAAGTATAAGCATGTGATGTATTTTGTGTTGTTGCAGAATTTCCATCGTCAAAGTCCCACAAGTATTGTGTTGCATTTGTAGCTGTTCCATAAAAGTCCAGAAATGCATAGGTGTATCCAAATGTATTACTTGATGTAGCACTTACTTGTGGAGTAGGTGATACATTAACAGTAGTACTTGTAGAAACAGAGCACCCATATGCATCTATCAACGTAACTGTATATGTTGTAGTCGAGTTAGGTGAAACTACTATTGTAGATCCACTACCCAAATTATTATCCCATTGGTATGTACCGGCACTACCTGCTCCTGAAGCAATTAATGTGGCATTACCACCCTGACAAATGGTTTGATTTTGACTTATTGTTGGGATAAATGTTAGTTCTGCAATGATGTAATGAGCTAAAGTGTATCCCCAAGAACTTGAAGATGAATAGGGATACCAAAGGCCATTTGACCATTGTTCCCATGCTGTATTGTAAGAATTAGCATTATCGTAGTTGGTTACAATTCCTAAAACGTCATTATTCCCAAAATTATTCATGGTTATTCCGCCAAAAAATTGACCATTGGAAACAGTAATTGGAGTTGGGAAATTAACAGTGTAAAGTCCTGAGTAATTTGACCCACTCAAGGCTGATTCTATGGTAGCTAAACTTTCAGAAACTGTTCCTAAAATATTAGATGTGGGTTGTCCATTAGTACTACCCCATATGTTGAAGTCAATAGTTGCATTTGGGCTAGCGGCATTTACATTATAGAAATAAATTGAAATGCTTTTTATGGTGTTGTACCAAGGATTTGATATACTAAAATATTCTGCTTTGGAAATATCAGCATAATTATTCCAACCAGAAATGTATCCATTCCCTTGCGGATAAACAGTAAGAGATTGACCAGTAGGTACATTATTCATTGTTGGACAACCACTTGTTTGATTTTGGTTGACTGTTATTGTA
>CAZJVX010000155.1:0-4093 GCA_964549345.1 uncultured Flavobacteriales bacterium
TTGTGATACGTTATTTAATAACACAGAAACCAAAGAAACTAGGAATAAGATCTTTTTCATATAGGAAAGTTTTAAAACAAACATAATTTTTTTTTACATGATTTTAACTACTATTGTTTAGTTTTTTTTAAAAAAAGTTAAACAAAAATATTTTGATTCTCATTTAAGTTGTAGTGTACAGAATAAATATAACTTGATATTCTGCGATAAAGTAGAAGGAATTTTAAATTTCGTTTTTTGAGTTAACTAAAATCATACATAAATTATTACCTACTAAAATACTTGTAATCAGCATAAAATGTTCCAAAAGGAATGAGCGATAAAAAACAAAGGAATACGATTTGTCTTATTTGCCATTTTTTTTTCCTGGAGTATGCTAGAATCAATATATTGTATAATAGAAATAATATTCCATGCGCCATGCCGATCACATAATTAGGCTGTGGAATATCAAAACCATATTTCAAAGGCATTGAAATTCCAAAAAGAAGAAAAGAGCATCCTTCCATCCAGGCAATTAATCGAAGTATGTTCATATTTTAAAGATGAAAATATTTTTTAACATTACTTATTTAAGAGGGTTTACACAAATATTTAACTTTTTATGACATATAAGTTGTCACAATTCTCTACTAATTATTGTCTTTTTTACACTTTTTAGCTCATTTTTAGTAAAATTTGGGAAAATAAAGTAAGTGTGAATCAAACACTTACTAATCATATAAATGAAAAAATGTTTAGTATTTATAAAAAATAATTTAACAATTATTTGGAGTTTTGTTTAATCTATATATAAATTTGTTGAACAAACCTAAAATTTAATTAAATGGAAACTTTAAACAATTTCTTTCTTGCTGTGCCTAAAATGGCTACTGACGACTATGTAGGTTTTACATTTTTCGTTGGATGTATGGCTATGATGGCAGCATCAGCGTTTTTCTTTCTATCGATGAGTTCATTCGATAAAAAGTGGCGCACATCAATACTAGTGTCTGGTTTGATAACGTTTATCGCAGCAGTACACTACTATTACATGAGAGATTATTGGGCAACCAATGCAGAATCTCCTACATTTTTCAGATACGTTGACTGGATCTTGACTGTTCCGTTAATGTGTGTTGAATTCTACTTAATCTTAAAAGCAGCTGGCGCTACTAAAAGATTAATGTGGATACTAATTGTAGCATCTACTGTAATGTTAGTTACAGGATACATGGGTGAAGGTGTAGACCAAGCAAATGCTCAAGTTTGGGGTGCTGTTTCTGGTGCTGCTTACTTTTACATAGTATATTTGATATGGTTCGGTGAAGCTAAGGCACTTGCAACATCTGCAGGTGGAGAAACACTAAAAGCACACAATATCTTATGTAAATTTGTATTAATTGGATGGGCAATATATCCAATTGGGTATATGGCTGGAACTCCAGGATGGTACGAAGGTATTTTTGGAGGCTTAGATATGGATGTAATCTACAACGTAGGTGATGCTATCAATAAAATAGGTTTTGGATTAGTTGTTTATAATTTAGCAGTTAATTCATCAAAACAAGCAGCAGCTGCATAATTCAGTTTTGCTTATAACATAAAGGTAAAAAGGAGGACATATGTCCTCCTTTTTATTTTTTGAATAGTTGGTGTTTGCTGAAGTCTTGAACCCATTCATCTAGTTTACCAGGGTTGTATTCCTGACCCATAGCTTTAATGACTTCTTTTGGAAATACAATACCCTTTTTTGATGTAAAAGCAAACCGCACTACAGAAGCCATATAGGTTTTATCATTTTTGACTGCTTTTTGAAAAAAGTAGAACCACTTTTCGTCATATCCTAACAGCTTTGTTTTTAGTTGAAAGCGTTGAAAAATCCTTAATCGGTGACGATAATTATTATAAGTTCCTGTAATAGTCAATGACCACTTATTTTGTTTTAAGAATTGATTTATGTTCACATTAATAGAATATCCAAATCTTCCTAGATCAAGAAGAGTTACATATCTACCATTGTTCAATTCCATAAACGGATCAATATCTTGGGGTAACACCATTAAGTTGATGCTATCTTCACCTTGGTTGTGAAAATCTACCTTGGTTCTGAAACTGCGAGTTAAAATGACTCGAAATAATCTTACGTATGGGTACATAGCTAAACGGAAACAAATTCAGACTTTAATTTTACTATTTTTTGTAGAAACTCTTTGTTTTCTTTCCAGCTTTTTTCTTTGTTAAATTGAATGTGACTTCCTCCTCCATGAATGGTGAAAAAATCGCCATTAAAGACAGATAGCCTAAAATAAGGTATCGTCCAGGCATGTGTATAGATACCCTGATTAATGTGTACTATGATGCCATTTGGTCTTAATTCGATGTTGGCATATTGAATTCCGCTTACTTTTAGGGCAAGATTTTTAATGTCTTCACTAAAATTTTCTATGATCATCCTTCTAGATCCTATACCGCCTAGTTTCAGTTTTTCAATCAAGCCAAATGGCTTCCCCATTTCAGCATTTATTTCCTTTTCTGTTTCCTTATTTTTATATGTAATGTTATACAATCCCATTTATAGCTTATTTAAGTAATTATCTGCTGTTATAAGGTAGTTTTCTCTTTTGGTATTATCCATTTTATCAAAGCTACTAATGAGCATACGCATTCTAGGATTCTTTAAGAAAAACGATCGCTGCTTGTCCATGAAATTCCAAAACAGAGCATCCCAAACTTTACACCACTCTCCCTTTTTATAATTACTCATTTTTAAAATATAGTTGCTGCTGCTTATGTATGGTTTGGTAGACATTAGCCCCCCATCCGCGAATTGACTCATTCCGTACACATTAGGTACCATTACCCAGTCATAAGAATCAATAAAAACCTCCATAAACCATTTGTATACTTCATCAGGGTCAAATTCACATAGGAGCATAAAATTCCCAATAATCATCAATCTTTCTATATGATTTGCATAACTTGAAACTTTTATCTTCTGTATGGTATCATCAACTGGTTCAATTCCTGTATTACCCTCGTAAAATGAATTTGGTATTTTTCTACTAAATCCCCAAAAATTAGTAGTTCTTTCTTGTGAGCCCTTTGCCACATATACCCCTCTGATAAACTCCCTCCAGCCTATAATTTGTCGTATGAAACCTTCACATGAATTAATAGGTATATTTTTTTCACGGTAATGTTTCATGCTATGTTGAATAACATTTAGAGGATTTAATAATCCACAATTAATTAAGGGAGATAATAGACTATGATGGAGAACAGAGAATTCTTTGACTACTGCATCTTCGTAAGGTCCAAACTCTTTAAAACGTATAGCTAAAAATTGATTTAACCAGGCTTCTGCCTCCTCATGACTAGTTGGATATCTTTTCTCCTCATTGATGATACCAAAATTGGTGTTAAAATGATTTTCTACATAAATCGAAGCATTTTTAAATTCGGAATTTTTTTTTGGGTATTGTATGGCAGGAGGAATTTTATCTTTTGGGTATTTCTCTCGATTTTGATCATCGTAAGTCCATTTGCCACCTTCCGGTTTGCTATCTTCATTTAATAGAAGATTGAATTTTTGGCGTTGTGTTTTGTAGAACGAAGTTTGGAAAAATTTTTTCTTTTCTTTTTTAAAAAATACATTTAGTTCCTCCTGGTTTGCTAAAAATAGAGGATTATCAACCATAACTAATTTTATTCCTTTTTTTACACAACTTTCTTCAATTCTCTTTTGTAGCCAATTGTCTTCTGGATGATAACAATGTAATGTACATTTTTCATCTACTTGTGTTTCTAAGAAAGTTCTTATATCGGCATTGTTATCAAAAGCATCAATATAGGTAACCCTAAAACCTTTAGAGGACAAATGCTTTTCATAATTTTTCATCGTTGCTCTATGAAAGTGTATCTTTTGCTTGTGAAAATTATATTGTCTAAAGAATAAATACTCTTCTATTAAATAGGTTTTATTCTCTTTTTTTAGAGAAGGGGTTTTAAAAAGTTGATTTGGTAATATGATGTTGATTTCTTCCATTTAGTATTTGATGTTAAACGGTAATTTTAATGTGTCTTTTCCTATTTCTTGTGTAATCTGTCTTTT
>CAZJVX010000156.1:0-4089 GCA_964549345.1 uncultured Flavobacteriales bacterium
GTTGTTATTGAAAATTATACGAATGTTTTTTTGAAGCTAAATGCCGAAAGAATATTTCAAAAATTCTATCAAAATGGCTTTGGATTGATTTTTTTTAATATTTAAATAGTCTTACGACTAGAAAAATTCTGACTTAAAATAGTTTGAAATCAAAAAATTTTCAAAACGATTAAACTAAAATAAGTGGCACTTGTAACTGAACTTCAGTGCCTGCTGCTTGGTTATTTTCTTTCTTCAGATCATTGTAATTTAATACAATGGAAGTTTTGTTGGTTTTATTGATAAGCTGAAGTCTTTCCTGGATGATAGACAACCCTTTTGACAGATGAGTATTGACCTTACTATCATTTCGACCAACCCCATTATCTTTTACCTCAATGTAAAGTGATTTGGCATGAGCAATGTCCTCTTTTAAAAAAATGTTAACATCTAATTTTGGTTCAACAGAAGCGCTTGAAAATGCATGGACAAATACATTTTCGATAAGTGGTTGAATGATCATGGGTGGAATAATAATATTTTTGATGTGTTCTTTCGGATAAGTGAGTTTAAATGCGACCCTATCGCCAAATCGCATATTTTGTAAGTTTACATAGGTTTGAAGAAATTTAATTTCCTCTTCCAATGAAATGGTTTTTTTATTTGAATAATCTAGTGCCGCTCGAATTAGCTTAGCAAAGTTACTTATATGAAGTAGAGCCTTGTCCACTTCCTTATCTAAGACAAAGTTTTGAATGGAATTCATCAAATTGAATGTGAAATGAGGATTCATTTGAGCTTTTAATGCTTCTAATCTGATTTCAGAAATTCTTAAATTGATTTTATCCCTCTCTTTATATCGGCTTACAAAGTAAGCTACTGCAAGTAAAAATAAAAGAACAAATACTATACACATGCAAATTATAAACCATAGCGTTTTCCAAAAGGGAGGAATGATTTTGAAATGATAATAGACAGAATGCGCCTCTTCACCAGTGTATTTATTTTTTGCATTTAATCTCAAGCGATATTCCCCAGGTGACAAATTGGTGCACCAAACTGATAGTTTGTTTGGATCAAAAAACGAATTGTACTCTTTTACCCAATTTTCAGAAACTTGTTTTTCCAAATCATAACTAAACACATCCTTTGAAGGGTTTATCAAATTAGCATACCCAAATTTTACTTCATAGTAGTTTCTATTAAAAGGAAAAGTAAGATTTGATAAAGAATTTAAACTGTCTTTATAAACAGAATCTATGGTGTGAAAACTTTTAGCATAGAGTTTGTTTTGATTTTTAAATATAAGCTTATCTACATTTAACTTTATTAATGAATTTTTATCTGATATTAAGACCCCATCCTCCACTTCCAATGTACTTGACACATCACGCATCAAATAGCCTTCTTCATCATTGATTAAACGCGTTTCTTTTCCATCAAAAATGACTATTCCCTTATTTGTTCCAATGAGTAATTTATTGCAATATGTCTCTAAAAAGTAAACTTGATTTCCATCAATCTGATCACCTGATAGCAACTTGAATTTAACTTTAACGCTATCTTCTTTTTCATTTAGTCCGTAGACATTTCCTGATGCGGAGGAAACAACTAAGATGGTATCATTCCATACCTTCAAATGGTTAATATAACTTTCATTAATACTATGATTTTTCAAATAAGATATAAACCCATCTTCTTTTTGTTTCATTAGTCCTCTAGAGTAAGAAGCATACCACAGGCTATTGTTGTACTTTATGATTTGAGTAAGATCTCTAGGTGCATCACTTGATTTATATTTAATACAATCATTATTATTAAATACATCCGAATATTTTTCTAAATAACTGTATGGCTTATGAAAAAACAAAACACTGTCTGTTTTGTAGAAAATAGGGCCTGCAATATATAGATGATCCAGCTTATTGGAGGTGGTATTAAATCTGAACAAACCATGGTCAGTACTTAACCAGATCAATTCATTTTCAATTTGTGAATTGAAATAGCTTAAGTTATTTAAGCTTTCTAGGGCATCATTTTTGTGACGTTCTGACTTGTTGGCTTTTTTCTTCCATTTAGGGTGATTTTTAATTGTATTAATCAATTTTTCTTTAGAACACAGTAGCTTTACGCCTTCTTTTTCTTCTGCGCTGTAAATCCCATTTTCCTTTAGGAAAAACAGTTTATCGTTTTCATTTTTCAGAACTATTAGGATTCCTTTTTTATCTACATTTTTTACTGCACTAGGAAAAGTTACTGCCCCATTTAACATTACTTTGAAGAGTCCATTGTGAATGGACCCAATCCACAGTATTTCGTTAGATTCATCATAATACAAGCACGAAATCTCTTTACTTTCAATACTATATTCCTTGTTTACTAAAGAAACCGTGTCATTTTTAAATTTAAATAAACCTCCATTTTTTAAAGTAACTCCCCATTGAGCTAAATAAACGCTACTGTCATTAGTTACAACCGCATCCCAAGCAATGGAAGGTGAATCTAATAATCGACCACTTTTATTCCCGCTTTTTATTGAATCTGAAGAAATGATTTTTATCCCTTTATTTTTAAAAATCAGTAAATCTTCAAAATAATTGATAGCACCAAAAAGCATTCCGTGATAGCTACAACTATCCAATGAAAAGTTTACCCTTTTTTCTTTCCCATAAACCAGTTTATATATTCCTTTTCTGCGAGTAACTACAAAAGTATTGGTATCTTTTTTTAACACTTTCATGGTTTGAAATTGATCTTCTGAATGAAAATAAGCTGAACCATCATAAATCATAAAGTGTCTGTCTGTTCCTATGTGTATTAAGTCATTTTCATAATACAGGGTACGAATGGTTCTGGAAGGAATATCTTTACTGCAATCTATAAATCCTGAACCATCGAAATAAGCTAAACCACCACCATAGCAACCCACCCAGATTTTTCCCATTTCAGACTCCGTAATCGCCCATGCTAAATTATTTGGCAATCCATCGTTTTGGTCAAAAACCACTAATTCTCGTCCATCATAGCTACACAAGCCAGCATCTGTACCAATCCATAAAACTCCATTTTTAGCTTTATGAATACATCGAACTACGTTAGTTGGCAAGCCATCATAAACGGTTAAATTAACCGTATTTTGTGCAGGATAAAAATTGATTATGGATAAGAAAAAATATCCAAAAAGACATATTTTGATTTGGAGTTTGAAAATGGTAATCAATTTCATAAAGTGAACACCAATAAATCTAACTAATTTTAGTTTCTACTCACTAATTTTTTTACAAATGATTCATTCTTTCGAACTGAAACTGGTAAAAACATCCCATTTTTAAGTTCAACTATATTTTCTGATCTGTTGTAAGAAACAATGTAATTCATATTGATAAAATATGATTTATGTATTCTAAAAAAATCAGGATGATCAATCATATCAACTAATTTCTTTAAAGTTTTTGAAATTAGGATTTGACTTTTAGGATACAGATGTACTTGTGCATAATTACCTTTTGCTTCACAATAAATAATGGATGATAATTTTTCTACTTTAAAACCATTTTTGGATGGAAAGGCTATGGAATCTCTTCTTTTATTTACATTAGCTTTATCCTTTTTTACCAATTCATCTTTATTTAAAATACTTCTTTGATTTTTAACTTGTAGTCTTTTGACAGCGCTGATCAGCTCTACATAATTAATGGGTTTTAATAAGTAGTCGAATGCAGAACACCTGAGAGCTTCAATTGCATATTCTTTGTAAGCAGTAACGCATATGACCTCAAAATTTTTATTGTCTTTAAATTGATACAAAAGATCTAACCCCGAGTTGAAATCTAACTTCATGTCCAAGAAAACTAAATCTATCTCATTGGAATTCAGATATTGTACAGCATCATTTAGGTTGTTAAATTCTGACACTACTTCGACTTGATCTTTGAAAAATCTATTTATCAACTTTTCTAATACATCAACAGATTTTTGTTCATCGTCAATTATTATAGAGTTTATCATTTATAGTCGTAATTATTAGATTTCAATTTTAATTATTTTTCAAATTAGATGAAAATAAAGTTAGTTTTCGTATAGTTTCAATTAGTTAACGACTCAAAAATA
>CAZJVX010000157.1:0-4056 GCA_964549345.1 uncultured Flavobacteriales bacterium
AGACCAGGAAATGCAACTGGAAGTGTAAGTATGTGTACTCATTTGATGGACCCTAACGCTAGTAGAATGGCTGCTATGGGTGTAAGTTTTGCTGCAGTGGTAAGTGGCGGTGATTTGACGGGAAGATACTTTTCGGTATATGCACATGAAATAACAGACGTATTTACAGATTTGAGTGATCCTAACTTTGCAGGAATTACAGGCGTAAACACCGTTGCACAGGGAGAATTTACATATCCTACTGACTCAGCATATCAAGAGGTATATGTACCATTTTTACAACCATTTCAATTAACCGATGGACAACGTTATCTGTTTTGTGTGAATACATTTGATACGGATGTGTACATTGGTTTTGACGATAACATAGATTATACCCAAAATGTAGATAATGTTTACTTACAGCCTGTTAGTGTAGTTGAAAATAGCGGTACATGGTATACCACTGGTTTTGGAAATGATGTTATCGCTGGGGTTTCAGTAGAATTATCTACGAATCTTTCTTTAGAGGATAATGCAATTGACAACATAAAAGCTTATCCAAACCCTGCAACCACATTTATCAATGTTCCGTTAAATGGAGTAGTTGGTAATGGAATATTAAACATATTAGATTTAACTGGGAAATTAGTAAGCACCATGAACATCAATGTGAACAACACATTAACAGTAGATGTTTCTGCTCTTTCTAATGGAACTTACACGTTTAATTTAATGATTGAAGATGGTAAATCTTCTAGATTTAATGTTGTGATTAATAAATAATTTAGTCTTTTATCCAGATAAAAAGGGGCACATGCCCCTTTTTTTGTTATCCTAAATTTCTTTTTCTTAACGTTTACTTTTCATTTGCTGAAGGAACTTAGAAACATATATGAAATCGTGAAGTTCTTTCACCTTCACATCTAAAATCTCATTTTTTGTTCCTGTCCACTTATTTTCACCTGAATCAATAAACATGATGTTTTCACCGATTTCCAGTACAGAGTTCATATCATGCGTAATCACAATAGTAGTCATGTTGTACTCATCTGTAATTTCCTTTATTAATTCATCTATGACTATCGCTGTTACTGGATCTAAACCAGAATTAGGTTCATCACAAAATAAATATTTTGGTTGCATAGCAATAGCTCTTGCAATGGCAACCCTTTTTTGCATTCCTCCACTTAGTTCAGAAGGAAAGAGCTGATTTTTATTGATAATATTTACTCGATTAAGACAAAAATTTACTCTATCTGAAATTTCTTCTTTTGTCATCTTAGTAAACATATTCAGCGGAAATGCTACATTTTCTTCCACAGTTAAAGAATCAAATAATGCACTTGCCTGAAATAGCATACCTATTTCCTTTCTTATTTCTTTTCTTGCTTTTGGCTTAAGATCAGAAAGTTTTCTTTCGTCATAGAAAATCTCACCCTCGTCTGGCTCAAAAAGACCAACTATACATTTTGTGAGTACAGATTTTCCAGAACCACTTTTTCCAATGATTAAATTGGTTTTACCCGTCTCGAATACAAAAGAAACATCTTTTAATATTTGAACATCGGCAAAAGATTTGGAAATATGTTTGACCGTAATCAAATTAAAATTAATTGAGTTAAAATGTAATTTGCAATTAGAATGAAAATACTACTATACACTACAGCTTTAGTACTAGCTTTACCTACCTCCAAAGCTCCTCCCTTCAAAAAATATCCAAAAAAACTAGAAATACTGGTGATAAGAAATGCAAATACAGAGGTTTTAATTAAAGCATAACGAACATATCCAAAATTATCTTCAGAAAAAGATCTAATACCTTCAATATATTGTTCAACAGGAATAATCTCAGTGGCATAACACACTATTCCACCCCCAAGAAATCCAAACACCATGCTATACATGATCACTACAGGGAAAATAAATAAGGAAGCTAATATTTTAGGGCCAATTAAATAACCTATTGAGTTAACCCCCATTACTTCAAGTGCATCAATTTGTTCTGTCACTCTCATGGTACCTAACTCGGAAGCAATATTTGAACCGACTTTTCCAGCTAAAATCAAGGAAATAATGGTAGGACAAAACTCCAATAACATGGACTGCTTTACCGTAAAACCTACAGTGTAGTCTGGAATCCATGCAGATTCTATTACACTAGCTGTTTGTATAACTAAAACTGCCCCCATAAAACCAGACATCAGGATAACTATAAATAATGATTTTAGGCCTAGCTGTATAACTTCATCCACAAATCTCTTCCAGTATATGCTAAATTTTTCTGGTTTTAAAAAAATGCTGTAAAGCATGGTCATATATTTTCCAAACGCGGGAATCATAGATATAATCCAAAATAAACAATAATAATTGTCTTTACACATCTGTAATCATTAATTTTGAGCATATTTTAGTTAATGAACAATAAAATCATATATACTTTATCTGCTATAATTTTAATGTTTATCGCTTTACATTCTTGTAACATTAACCAAAAGAGGAAAAAGAAGAAATGTGATTGTCCAGGGTTCAGCCAATTAAATACGTTATACCCTAATTTTGAAATACCAAACTTAAATTATTTAAATGAGAAAAAAAGCCATCATAGTTAGTGGATATTTTAACCCCATTCACAAAGGACATTTAGAATATTTTCAAAATGCAAAAACACATGCTGATTATTTATTTGTGATTGTTAATTCTGATTATCAACGTGAATTAAAAGGAAGTAAACCTTTTCAAGAAGAAGAAGAAAGAATGATAATTGTAAATAGTATAAAAGGAGTAGATAACGTTGTTCTTTCAATAGATAAAGACAGAACAGTTTGCGAAACGATTAAAAAGATAGTAATGGACTTTGGGGATCAATATCAATTCGCATTTGCTAACGGTGGAGATCAAAATAACGATACGATTCCAGAAAAACCGATTTGTGAGCAACTTGGCGTAATGCTAATTGATGGATTGGGTGATAAAATTCAATCATCAAGTTGGCTATTAAATAAAAGCTGAAAAATCAGTAATGATTTGTATTAAAGCTGATATTCTCTATGAAATTTGTAAAATTAATGATGAATTAAAAGCCTTTTATCATAGTAGTGATACTGTTTGTATTTGGGTATTTGAATTCATGGAGGATAGTAATAAGTTTATGAAGGGAACCTTTGGGATGGCATAAAAAGAAAGAGAAAATTACTATTATTTATTTTATTCTTCTAATTAACTTTTAAACTACCTCAGTACTACTTTTCTTTCTGCGTCTAATCTCAATAGAATAGCAATCATGAGAGTAAAAGCCAAAACAGCTGATCCTCCTTTACTAAAAAATGGCAATGGAATTCCAATTACTGGGGCTAATCCGATAACCATACCTATATTAATCATGAAATGAAAAAATAAAATACTGGTAACGCAGTACCCATAAATTCTAGTGAACCTACTTCTTTGTCGTTCAGCAATCATAATCATCCTGATAAGAATAGCTGCGTATAAAAGTATAAATACAAAGCATCCCACAAACCCCCATTCTTCTGCTAAAACACAAAAGATGAAGTCTGTATTTTGCTCAGGAACATGTTTAAACTTATCATTACTTAATGTCCCTCTAAGATATCCTTTGCCAAAAGTTTCTCCAGAACCAATTGCCGATAGGGCTTGGTAGATGTTATACCCATCACCTTTTCTGTCTTCTTTAATACCAAACATAATCTGGAATCTATTTCTGTGCCGTTCCTTAAACATGTTGTCATAGACAAAGCTTACTGATAAGGTGATACAGATACCGACCACGCTAACTACAGCAAGGCGTACGAATTTTTCTCTCCTATACCTTGGTAAAACAAAATATCTAATAATAAAGAATGCCGCAGTAAAACCGAGAAGTAAAATGAAACCAAAAAATAGATTTCCAGAAATTGCTATTCCAAAAATAGTTATGTATGATGCTGAAGCTTTGAAAAACACACCTGTAACCGCAATTAAAACTGCAAAAAGACCAATTAATAAAATATTACCAGAAAGTCCCTCTCGATACAAAACAAAAACAAAGCCAATGAATACCAGCATAGTCCCTGGATC
>CAZJVX010000158.1:0-4055 GCA_964549345.1 uncultured Flavobacteriales bacterium
GTTTGGAAATTTAAAATCGGTTGAGTTGAGGATGAAAGATCGACTCCTGGCGATATTAACCATGTATTTGCAGGAACATTTCCACTATTATAATTAGTACATTTTGCAAAATCATCGCCTCCGAAAGAATCAACGAACCAATTAGTAGTGTCTATAATAATTTGGGTTGTCCAGCCGCCTGAAGTTAGACTTAAATCATTAAAATCTTTAGAGAGGTATTGAGCAGTTGTTATGTTCCAACATAAAAACATGCTTAAAGAGAAATATAATTTTTTCATGCTTCTAAATTAATGAAAACAAAAATTATATCAGTCTAGTTGTTTCAAAATTATATTAACATATACTAACTAGGCTTGCAATTTTAGAACAATTCACTTTTGTATTTACTTAAACTTGGATATAATTAATTTTTATTGTCTTAAAAAAGTTGTAATTTGAAAATATGAACCTATAAAAATTTATTTCTTGCACATTGTTGTACTAAGAATAAATTCAACTAATTTATCCTATTTTAGGATATTATTTTTAAAGAAATCAGAAGTTAAATAATATGTTTCACATTGACCTAGACATAACAAAAGCAACAACCTTACCAGGGGAATTTTATCACTCAAGCAAATACTTTGAATTATGTAGAGAAAATATATTTCCTAGTACATGGATTATGACGACTGATGATTCAAAATTAAAACTCGAAAACAACGCTCAACCATGTTTTTTTATTGATGGATACATTGAAGAACCATTACTTTACGTCCGTACGGCCGAAGGTATTAAATGTTTCTCAAACGTATGTACTCATAGAGGTAATCTATTAATTGAAAATTCCTGTTCAATACAACGTCATATTATATGTAAATATCATGGAAGAAGATTTGATTTAAATGGGAAATTTATTTCAATGCCTGAGTCAAATGGAATGATTAATTTCCCCTCTGAGGATGATAACTTAACAAGAATACCAACAGAACATTGGAAACAATTTTTATTTACTTCACTTGACCCATCAACAAAATTTGCTTCAGTAATTAAAGAAATGGATGATCGAGTTGGTTGGATGCCAATTGAGAATTTTGTTTACGATTCAGTTGCTTCAAGAGACTATTTAGTCAAAGCAAATTGGGCCCTATATTGTGATAATTATTTGGAAGGATTTCATATTCCTTTTGTTCATAAAGAATTAGCAAAAACACTCGATTATTCAAAATACAAAAGCGAATTGTTCAGATATTCAAATCTTCAACTAGGTATAGCAAATGGTGCAGAACATTGCTTTGATTTGCCAAAAAGTTCACCTGATTATGGAAAGAAAATTGCGGCATATTATTTTTGGGTATTCCCTAATATGATGTTCAATTTTTACCCTTGGGGACTTTCTATTAATATAATTAAGCCTATTAATCCAAAGTTGACTAAAGTTGAATTCAAAACATACATATGGGACGAGACAAAATTAGAACACGGGGCAGGCTCTATATTGGATAAAGTTGAAAGAGAGGATGAAGATATTGTTGAAAGCGTTCAAATAGGTATAAAATCAAGATTTTACAAACACGGTAGATATTCGCCTAAAATGGAAAAAGGGGTACATCATTTTCACAGACTAATAAGTGAATTCATTGAGCAACATTAACTTTGGCTATTTTAATACTTGCATAAGCAAAGATTAGTGTCATAACTGGACAAATGAGGTTAAAAAAACAATAAGGTAAATATACAAGAGTAGATATGCCTAAAACCCCTGCATGAGTAGCTCCACATGTATTCCAAGGAACTAAAGGTGATGTTACTGTAGCAGTATCTTCCAAGGTTCTACTTAGGTTTTTAGGGTGTAGCCCATATTTTTTATAAGAATCTGCAAACATTCTTCCAGGTACAACTATAGCTAAATATTGATCAGATGCTGTTACGTTCAAAAACATACAGGTACCTGAAGTGGTTAGGACTAATGATTTCCTAGACTTAACAAAATGAAGTAAGGAATAAGTAATTGTGCTTAAAAAACCTGTCACTTCCATAATACCTCCAAAGCTCATTGCACAAACGATTAGCCAAATCGTATTCAACATACCAGACATTCCACCTGTAGAAACCAAACTATCTACACTAGAGTTACCTGTATTAATTTCAATGTCTACCGTCATAGCGTTCATAACAGACATATAAGCATTTTTCAGATAGGACAAAGAATTTCCTATTTCGTATTCATTTAAACTAAAAATAAGTTCAGCCTGAAAAAAAACAGCATACAGACCGCCAGCTATTGTACCGATAAACAAAGCAGGTATAGCAGGTACTTTTTTTATGATGAGTGCGATTACAAGGACAGGGATCAAAAGTGACCATAAACTAATATCATATGTGGATGAAAGTGCATTTTGCATCACAGAAACCTGTTCAAAACCTACATCACCATCACCAATATTAAGCCCTATAATTAAGAATATCATCAATGTTATTATTATAGATGGTATGGTAGTATACATCATGTATTTAATATGTGTTATTAAGTCTGTTCCCGCCATAGCTGGTGCCAAATTAGTAGTATCTGATAGGGGTGACATTTTATCCCCAAAATAAGCTCCAGAAATGATAGCCCCGCCAATTAGCCCTTGACTCAAACCAAGAGCTCCACCTATACCTAGCATGGCAATTCCAATTGTGGCAATCGTAGACCAACTGCTCCCTGTTGCCAAGGAAACTACAGCACAAACAACACAAGTAGCAAATAAAAAAATAGTTGGATTTAAAATTTCTAGTCCATAGTAAATCATAGACGGTACAATACCGCTCAACATCCAAGTGCCAGCCAATGAACCAATTAGTAATAAAATTATTAAAGCACCCATTGCTGAAGAGATACTTTTTACCGCCCCCTCTAACATTGACTTCCAAGAAACTCCATAAAAACCACCTATTACTGCTGCTACAGCACCCGCAATAAGCAAACTCAATTGATTTGATCCAGAAGTTGTATTATCTCCAAACAACCAAACGTTGATACTTAATAAGATGATTAATACTAAAACTGGAATTAATGAAATGAAAAGTGGTGTCTTTTGTTTATCCATTTATCAACAAAAATATTAAAATCAGAATGAATGACCGTAAAGAGGAGTTTTAAAAATAATTTTTAGTTTTATAGATAAATTAATTGTCACCAACTTTTTTATGAAAATTCATCTCATTTTCCTTTTAATAACTTCTTTATTTCTTGTAAATCCTAATTATTCACAAGATGAAATAGATAAAAGATTACATGTAAAAGGTAAAGTTCTCCATTCTATGGGTAAGGTTAAAAATGTTAGCATACGGGTTGTTCATCACGATGGAATAATAGATACCATATTTGCTAAAAATGGAAAATACAATTTGAGCTTAGAGTTAAATCATAAAATTCTAATTGAATTTGAATGCATAGATGAAGATCATTACACAAAAAGAATTGCATTCAACACTAATGTGCCAAAATCCACTAAAAAAATTCCCACTTTTGATTTGACCATAAATTTAGTTGAAAAAGAACTTTGGAAAATAAAAGAAGAAGACGAAGATATTCTAGATTTACCTGTGGCCTATTTAACCTATGATAGCAGAAAAGGAATTTGGTTTGATCGAAACCAACAATACAGCAGAGTAATTAATAAAAAAATGAAAAGTTTTGGCATCTATTAATTGATATACTTATTGTATTTTTGATCTATGCCTAGGATTTGGACATTATCCATATTTTTTTTTCTTTTTGCTTTTAAGTTATCTTCTCAAGTAGCACCGTCATTCAATTCTGATACTCAAATCGGTTGCTCTCCCCTAGTCGTAAATTTCACCAACACATCTCAAAATGCAACTAATTATGTTTGGGATTTTGGAAATGGTATTCAATCTACTCTAACTAATCCTTCAACAACCTATACGATTCCTGGCTTTTATACCGTAAAGCTCATTGCTCAAAATGCAACGGATACAGATTCTATAATTCAACAGAACTACATCCAAGTTTTGGATTTACCAACCGCCATGTTTTCTGTAATATCTGTCTCAAATTGTTTTAGTGA
>CAZJVX010000159.1:0-3967 GCA_964549345.1 uncultured Flavobacteriales bacterium
AAGACGAAGCTGAAGGCATCAAAAAAGCTTTAGAAGAAGCTGGTGCTGAAGTTGAGCTGAAATAATTCAGTTTTGTAATATTTAAAGGCCTGGAGAAAACCTTCAGGCCTTAACCTGTTTTTTCACTTCTTAATAAAAATAAATAAATTGGCAAAATCAAATAACAACCCTAAGAGAATAAACTTTGCATCTAGCAGCCATCGTTTTTCTTACCCAGACTTTTTAGATATTCAATTAAAATCCTTTCAGGAGTTTTTTCAGTTAGAAACAACCTATGAAAACAGAACCAATGAAGGATTGTTTAAAGTATTTTCAGAAAATTTTCCAATTACTGATACTAGAAATCAATTTGTATTAGAATTCTTGGATTATTTCATCGATCCACCTAGATATACCATTCCAGAGTGTATTGACCGTGGTTTAACCTATGCAGTACCTCTGAAGGCGGTGATGAAACTGTATTGTACTGACCCAGAACATGAAGATTTTGAAACCATAGTTCAAGAAGTTTATTTAGGAACAATTCCCTACATGACCCCAAAAGGATCTTTCATTATAAACGGTGCTGAAAGAGTAGTAGTATCTCAATTACATCGTTCGCCTGGAGTTTTCTTCAGTCAAAGTAGACATGCAAATGGTACAAAATTATATTCAGCAAGAGTAATTCCATTTAAAGGTTCATGGATAGAATTTGCTACAGACATTAATAGTGTAATGTATGCATACATTGATAGAAAGAAAAAACTTCCTGTAACTACCTTATTTAGAGCCATTGGATATGAGAGTGACAAAGATATTTTAGAAATATTTGACCTTGCTGACGAAGTAAAAGCGACAAAAGCCAATCTAAAAAAAGTTGTCGGTAGAAAACTTGCTGCTAGAGTTTTAAAATCGTGGGTTGAAGATTTTGTAGATGAAGATACCGGTGAAGTGGTATCAATAGAGAGAAATGAGGTGTTAATTGATAGAGAAACTATCATAGAAGAAGAACATGTAGAAATGATTATAGATGCAGGAGTTAAAACTGTAATTCTTCATAAGGAAAATATAAATTCCGCTGATTTTGCCATTATCTATAATACATTACAAAAGGATACCTCAAATTCAGAAAAAGAGGCGGTTGAGCATATATACAGACAATTGAGAAATGCAGAACCACCCGATGAAGAGACTGCAAGAGGTGTCATAGATAAATTGTTCTTTTCTGAACAACGATATGATCTTGGCGAAGTTGGTAGATATAGAATTAATAAAAAATTATCACTAGAGGAAGATCAATCACAAAGAGTTTTAACCAAAAATGATATTATTTCTATCGTAAAGTACTTGATTGAGTTAATTAACTCTAAAACGGATGTGGATGACATTGATCACTTAAGTAATAGAAGAGTTAGGACAGTAGGAGAGCAATTATATTCTCAGTTTGGTGTTGGACTTGCACGTATGGCAAGAACCATCAGAGAGAGAATGAATGTACGTGATAATGAAGTTTTCACTCCAATTGATTTGATTAACGCTAAAACACTTTCAAGTGTAATTAACTCATTTTTTGGTACAAACCAACTATCTCAATTTATGGATCAAACCAATCCATTAGCAGAAGTTACACATAAAAGGAGGCTTTCTGCTCTTGGACCCGGTGGATTATCAAGAGAAAGAGCTGGTTTTGAAGTAAGGGATGTTCATTACACTCACTATGGTAGATTATGTACTATTGAAACACCTGAAGGCCCAAATATTGGATTGATTTCTTCTCTTTGCGTTTATGCAAAGGTGAATAGACTTGGATTTATAGAAACTCCTTACAGAGAAGTCAAAAAAGGTAAAGTTGATCTTAAATCAAAACCTGTTTATTTAAGTGCAGAAGAAGAAGACAACAAGTATATTGCACAAGCAAATGCGGATATAGATAAGGATGGCAATTTCCAGAATGAAAGAGTCATTTCGAGATTTATGGGTGATTTCCCATTACCCCCAAAAGAAGACATTAATTTGATAGATGTAGGGACTAACCAAATTGCCTCAATTGCAGCATCTTGTATTCCTTTTCTGGAGCATGATGATGCTAACAGAGCATTGATGGGATCCAACATGCAGCGACAAGCTGTTCCCCTATTAAATCCTACTGCGCCAATAGTTGGTACAGGGATTGAAGAATTAGTGGCCAGAGATTCTAGAGTTTTAATTCATGCAGAAAAGGATGGGGTTGTTGATTATGTAGATTCAAAGGAAGTTCATGTAAAATATAAATACAATGAAGAGGATGAGTTGGTAAGTTTTGACTCTAATATCAAAGTGTATCACTTAACTAAATTCCAGAAGACGAATCAAGGGAGTGCAGTTAACCTTAGACCTATAGTCAAAAAAGGTGAGTCTGTAAAACAAGGTCAAGTTCTTGTAGAAGGATATGGAACAGATCAAGGTGAACTTGCCTTAGGTCAAAACCTAAAAGTGGCTTTCATGCCTTGGAAAGGATATAACTTTGAGGATGCTATTGTAATTTCTGAAAAAGTAGTTAAAGAAGACATTTATACAAGTGTTCATGTGGATGAATACAGCTTAGATGTAAGAGATACGAAAAGAGGTTTAGAAGAGTTAACAGCTGATATACCTAACGTGAGTGAGGAGGCTACTAAAGATTTAGATGAAAATGGAATTATTAGAGTGGGCGCTGAAGTTAAAGAGGGCGATATCCTAATTGGAAAAATAACTCCAAAAGGTGAAAGTGACCCAACTCCAGAAGAAAAATTATTGAGAGCTATTTTTGGAGATAAGGCTGGAGATGTCAAGGATGCTTCTTTGAAAGTTCCACCATCTGTTACGGGTGTTGTTATTGACAAAAAGTTATTCTCTAAAGCAATAAAAGACAGGAAATCAAAAGCAGCGGATAAACCGATAATTGAGCAACTTGATAATGAGATGGACAAGGAGCTAGCAGAATTAAAGTCCATTTTAATTTCTAAGCTTACTCAAATTATTGGTGATGCAAAGTCTCAAGGCGTTACTAATGTTTTCAAGGAACAGGTTATTAAAAAAGGCGTGAAGTTCACTGAAAAGACGCTAAAAAGTATCGATTTTATTCACATTAACTCTAAGAATTGGACTAGTAATGATGACGTCAATGAATTAGTTGACGTTACGCTTCATAATTACAATATTAAGGCAACTGAGCTTATAGGTCAATATAAGCGAAAAAAATTCCAGATTACGGTTGGCGATGAATTACCAGCTGGAATTATACAGATGGCTAAAGTGTATTTAGCTAAGAAGAGAAAGCTTAAAGTGGGTGATAAAATGGCTGGTAGACACGGTAACAAAGGTATTGTTGCTAAGATTGTAAGGGAAGAAGATATGCCATTTCTTGAGGACGGGACACCAGTTGATATTGTTCTAAACCCATTAGGTGTACCTTCTAGGATGAATCTTGGTCAAATTTACGAAACTGTACTTGGATGGGCTGGCCAGAAATTGGGTATGAAATTTTCAACACCCATTTTTGATGGAGCATCTCTAGACGATATCAATAAGTATACAGATGATGCGGGTGTGCCTAGAAATGGTAGAACCTACTTATTTGACGGTGGTACTGGTGAGAGGTTTGATCAACCTGCGACAGTGGGAATTATCTACATGTTAAAATTAAGTCACATGGTTGATGATAAGATGCATGCTAGATCAATAGGTCCTTACTCATTGATTACTCAGCAACCTCTTGGAGGTAAAGCTCAATTTGGTGGTCAACGTTTTGGTGAGATGGAAGTATGGGCGCTTGAAGCTTTTGGTGCATCAAATGTTTTACAGGAAATACTAACAGTTAAATCTGATGATGTTCAAGGTAGAGCAAAAGCATATGAATCCATTGTGAAAGGTAAGAACTTACCAGAACCTGGAATTCCAGAATCATTTAACGTACTGTTAAATGAACTACAAGGGTTAGGATTAAATATAGATTTAGATTAATTAAACA
>CAZJVX010000160.1:0-3959 GCA_964549345.1 uncultured Flavobacteriales bacterium
CCTGGAAATAGGAAAATAATTGGAACGGTAGGTGAACTTCAATTTGAAGTTATCCAGTATCGTCTAAAACAAGAATATGGTGCAAGTTGCAGCTTCGTCCCTAAGAATTTCCACAAAGCTTGTTGGATGACATCTGAAAACGAAGATACCATTGCTGAATTTATTAAAAGAAAAACCGTAAATATTGGATATGATAAAGATGAAAATCCAGTCTTTCTTGCACCCTCTTCTTTTCTTCTTTCCCAAGCCGAAGGAGATTATCCCGACATCACATTTCATAAAACATCTGAATTTAAATTAGATGAATAAGCGTATTTCTAGATTCAATATTCGGGTATATGCCCTTATTATATTAAAAGATAACATATTACTCAGTCGAGAGCTTATCCAAAACGAATTGATCTATAAATTTCCAGGTGGTGGTGTTGAACTTGGTGAGGGAATCGTTGATGCGCTTCAACGCGAAGCTAAAGAGGAAATGGGTCAACATTTAAATCACTTCGCTCATTTTTACACCACTGATTTTTTTCAACGGAGCTCATTTGACTCATCAGAACAGTTGATATCGGTTTACTTCAAGGCTTCTTTGTCTCAACATATAAATAATAGACTAAAAATACCCGTGAAAGATCAACCTGTATTTGAATGGAAAAGATTAGTTGATCTAAATGAAGATGACCTTCATTTCCCAATAGATAAAAGGGTTCTTAACATGATTAAATTACAATAAAGATTCTCCATCTAAGTTCGTATTTAACACATCTCCCATGTAGTTTAAAACGGGAAGTAATTCCTTAAAATGGTCCACTACAAAGGATTCAAACTCATTTGAAAATATGGTTTTGTGATCTACTTTTTTAGAGAAAATATATTGCTTGTACTGCAATAAATCGTTTGCTGGATGCTCTCTATCAAAACCTTTTGGAGATGTTTTTAGCTTTTCACCCTTCATTTCCCCCCACATTTTTTTTACCTTAATTCCTTCTATTTTTTTTCTAAAATATTCGTGATCCATCTCAATTTCTTTTCTCATCCTGAGCAAATCATCTTTATTTGGATCCCAAAATCCAGAGGCTATAAATGAATCAGACGGATCAAGATGGACATAAAAACCACCTCGGTGATTTGGCTTCAATCTATGGAAAGCAATGCCAAAATGAGTTTTGTAAGGAACTTTATTTTTTGAAAAACGAACGTCTCTGTAAATACGAAACACCTTTACCTTATCCCAATCAAATTTTGATCGGTGATGATCAAAAACGGACTGGAAATAAGATTTTACTTGTTTATTTAGTACATCAAATTCTGATTTGTTTTTTTTGAACCAATCACGATTGTTATTAGCAGATAATTTATCCAGAAAAACAAATAAGTTTTTGTCTAATACTGTGGCCATTCTTTAACATGTGTAAACACAAAATAGGAACTATTTCTAATTCCTTTAAATTGTGTTAAAAAATTTATTAAAGCCTGTAAGTGACGCCAAACCTACCAAGGCCTCCACCACCTAAGCCAATTTCAAGCAAGACACCCAACTCATCAATGATCCAAATATTTGTTCCAACTGCAAGTCTCAAAGCTAAGGGGATAAGGGTTTCTCTGGGTGTTTCTACAAATCCTGGTCTATCACTAGCATAACTTGTAGAAGTGGTTCGGTAACCTAAACCAAATGAAAAATAAGGGTCAAATCGTTCACTGTCTCCAAAGTGTGCATCAAATCTAGCCATTGCCCTAATTACAGCTCGCTGTGCATCCATATTATATGTATCGCCAGAAATAGAATCAGTAGATGTTTCAAAATAATCAAAACTGGCCTTACATCTTGTATAATTAAAATCAACACCAAGAGCAATTTTACTGTCAAATGTATATGATGCCGTTAATCCTAATGGGCCTAAATTGGAAAAATCTATATCCATTGGAGTATTGTACACTTCAAAAAGATAATTATCATCTGCTAGCAATCCAACTGATGTGGTATTAGGTCCACCATAATATGGTGTAACTGTTATTTGAGCACTAAAACTGTTCGAAAAAAGAACAACTAGAACCAAAGTGAGTATTTTATTAAAGGTTTTCATAAAATTTATTTTTGTTTAATGTACTAATTATTTTCAAATAAATTTTCAAGGTTCTTAAATGCTTTAAACTCCAATGCATTATTCGAAGGATCTAAAAAAAACATAGTAGCCTGCTCACCTACTTCCCCTTTAAATCGAATATAGGGCTCAATTACAAAGTTTAACGATTTTGATTGTAATCTTTCCGCTAATTCTTCCCAATCATTCATATTCAACACCACTCCAAAATGTGGAACTGGTACACCATGGCCGTCTACTTGATTATGAACTAATTCGTTTTTGATTCCGGTTTCGTGAATTACCAATTGATGACCGAAAAAATTAAAGTCAACCCATTTTGTACTGGATCTTCCTTCCTTCATACCTAAAATTTTTCTATAGAATTTTCTACACAATGCTAAGTCATGCACTGAAATAGCTAAATGGAATGGACTTAAATTGTTTGTTACACTCATAATATTTTGAATATTTTAACATTAAAAGAATGAAATAATTTTTGGGTAAATTATATTTGCACAAATTTTAAATTAAATCACAACATTATGTCCAATTTTGTAGGAAAAAAATTCCCCAATATGGCTGTAGACGCTATGAATGAAATGGGAGATACATTTCAAGTTAACGTATTAGAAGAAGCCACTAAAAACAATAAAAAAGTATTATTATTCTGGTATCCTAAAGATTTTACCTATGTATGTCCAACTGAACTGCATGCATTTCAAGAAGCATTACCTGAATTTGAAAAAAGAAATACAATTGTCATTGGAGCATCTTGTGACACAGCAGAAGTTCATTTTGCTTGGTTAAATACTTCAAAAGATAATGGCGGAATAGAAGGAGTTACTTACCCAATTTTAGCAGACACCAATAGGAATTTAGCGAATGTATTGGGTGTATTAGACACTACTAACGAAAGATATGATGAAGATCACGATGTGGTATTGGTAGATGGAGGAAACATTCCTTACAGAGCCACTTTTATCTTAGACGAAAAGGGAATGGTATTTCACCAAGCGTCTAACTTTTTCCCTGTTGGAAGAAACGTAGATGAATTCTTGAGATTGATTGATGCTTATGCGCACAACCAAAAGTTTGGGGAAGTTTGTCCAGCTAACTGGGAAGAAGGAAAAGATGCCATGAAAGAAAGTAGAGATGGAGTTGCAGATTATTTAGCTAACCACTAATGCTAACGGAACTAATTACAGATACTTTAGAAACTGAAATTAACCAGCATGATATCGTGCTGGTTCAGTTTTCTGCAGGATGGTGTGGTAATTGCAGAATCATGAAGCCAAAATTTAAAAAGATGGCTAGTGAACACACCCATGCTAAATTTTACATGATTGATGCGGAGAAAAATCCCAACTCTCGAAAACTGGCCAACGTAAGTAATCTTCCTACATTTGCTTACTTTAAAAGTGGAGAATTGGTTAATCAAATTCAAACCAACAAAACAGATCTACTTATTGACTTTGTGAATGAGGCTACCACTAATTAAGCATATCGTAGATTTCATTGAGCAAAACGATGCTGACTACATTGAAGAAACCATTTCTGTTCTTGAACACTTAACGGAAAGTAGCAATATCAAAGATGAAGAAATTGATGCCATTGGTGAGCTTCTATCAAACCTGTATGGCGCTGTAGAAGTTCAAAAAGAAATTGATGGAGGTGTAGAAAGAAAAGAAGCGCTAAATGCTTTTATGAAGAGAGTTCAGGGCTCTATTGATTAAGTAATTCTGAACCCAATTACACATACATCATCAACTTGTTCATGATTACCTTTCCAGCGATTAAATTCATTATCCAAAGAAACTAACTGTCTATCCATGGTTTGTTCTTGAATGGAAAGTAAAAACTTCTTCATTTTACCCACCA
>CAZJVX010000161.1:0-3954 GCA_964549345.1 uncultured Flavobacteriales bacterium
CTTTTGCCTTCTGCAAGATTTGATTTTGCAATATCTTCATTTTGATAATATCGACTTGGCATTGATACTTCTTTACCCGCTCTAATTCTTTCATCCTCTCCAGATCCGTAATTGAATGGCATATTTAGCATCGCTATATTCTTATCTTCACTAAAAGGTATTGATCCTTCTGCAGGGATTCTAGCAGAAATAGATATTTTTAATGAGTCACTCATATTATCTGCAACCAAACCATAATCCACATAGGCTTCTATTGCTTGTGAACGTGCCATATCATCTGAATATTCATAACCTGGTGAATCCGGATTATTTACACATGACTGGAAAATTACAGCGGATAGGAAAAGTAACAAAGAGATATAATTAATATGAATAATTCTATTTCTCATTTCAAAATTTTTTTTCTTCAATTTCAATAAAGCCAGTAGCCTTTATCAAATCAGTGAGTTTTTTATCCTCAATATGTGTGTTTTCAGATGATTTAATTTCGATAATAAATTTATCATCAGTGGTTCTCGGGTCAGGATTTCTTGCGGGCATACCGGGTAGGGTTTTGTTTCTAAGTAAATAAGTGATAGCCATACCATGCGCTGCACAAAGCACAGTAAACTCAAAGAAAATGGGCACGAAAGAAAGCATATTTTCACGTAAACTAAAATTAGGTTTACCTCCGATATTCATTGGCCAATCCACAATCATCATGTATCTTATTCCAATAATAGCTAGCATAGTTCCGGTGAGTCCGTACATAAAAGCGGCAATTCCTAATCTTGTAGATTGAACTCCAATAATTGGATCAATACCGTGTAGTGGCATAGGTGAGTATACATCTGAAACTCTTACACCTTCTTTGACAAGATGCTTAGCTCCATTCATTAGCGTGTCATCATCATCGTACATTGCGTATATTACCTTATCTGCCATAATTTAATGATCTGCGTTTTTATCCCAGTAACCTTCACCGTGTCCATATCCCTCTTTGTAATTCTTACCAGATGATTTTAATATTGTTTTTAATTCTGCAATTGGCATCACTGGGAAGTATCTTGAGAATAATAAGTAGAATACGAAGAAAATACCTATAGTTCCAACAAATATTCCAATATCTACCCACGTTGGGTGAAAGTAGGTCCAAGATGATGGAACATAATCCCTATGAAGAGAAGTAACTATAATCACAAACCTTTCGAACCACATTCCAATATTTATTATAATCGACATAAAGAAAGAAAACATCAAGCTTGTTCTTAGTTTTTTGAACCAAAACAGTTGGGGAGATATCACATTACAAGTCATCATAGCCCAGTATGACCACCAATATGGACCTGTTGCTCTATTTAAAAATGCATAAGACTCGTATTCAACACCTGAATACCAAGAAACAAATAATTCGGTGATGTAGGCAACTCCTACAATGGACCCTGTTACAATAATGACTATGTTCATATACTCTACGTGTTTAACATGCAGGTAAGCTTCCAATTTATATGCTTTTCTCAAAATCAACATTAATGTTTGAACCATGGCAAAACCTGAGAAAACTGCACCAGAAACAAAGTATGGGGGAAATATGGTGGTATGCCAACCTGGAATAACTGAGGTTGCAAAATCAAAAGATACAATGGAGTGTACAGAAAAAACAAGCGGTGTTGCTAGACCCGCTAAAACTAGAGAAACTATTTCAAACCTATTCCATGCCTTTGCATCACCAGTCCAACCAAAACTCAACACTTTATATACTCTTTTGGAAAGTGGTTTTGTAACTCTATCTCTTATAGTGGCAAAATCAGGGATTAACCCAATGTACCAAAATACTAATGATACTGAAAAGTATGTTGATATAGCAAAAACATCCCAAAGAAGCGGTGAATTAAAGTTTACCCACAAAGAACCAAATTGGTTAGGAAGAGGAAAAACCCAATAACCTAGCCATAATCTACCCATGTGGATTAGTGGAAATAATCCTGCCATCATTACAGCGAAAATAGTCATTGCTTCGGCTGCTCTATTAATCGCAAATCTCCATTTTTGTCTGAATAAAAGTAGTACTGCTGAGATTAATGTCCCAGCGTGACCTATTCCAACCCACCAAACAAAATTAGTGATATCCCATGCCCAACCAACCGTCTTATTTAAACCCCAAACACCAACTCCTGTACCTAGCAAATAAACTATACAGCCAACCCCCCATAGTGCAATAACCACAGAAATCATAAATAGTAGATACCAAGTTTTTGGAGCTTTTCCCTCAATAGGTTTGACAATATCTTCAGTGATATCCTTGTATGATTTATTGCCAAGTATTAGAGGTAATCTTATATCGGATTCTTTATGCATATTTTCTTATAATGATTCTTTTTTAAGCATGTGTTTCTGCGTGTGAATTTTCAGAAACATTTTCTGCAACTTCATCGTTATTATTTCTAATTTTTAATTGATACCATATGTTGGGTTTTACCCCTACTTCTTCTAATGCCTGGTAAGCTCTGTCTGATCCAGAAACTTTTCTAACTTTTGAATTTACATCATTCCAGTCCCCGAATGTGATACAATCATTTGGACATGCATCACCGCAAGCGCAATCTACATCTCCGTCAACTAACTTTCTACCTTCTTTTTTAGCTTTTAGTTTTGCAGCTTGTATGCCTTGAACACAAAAGCTGCACTTTTCCATAACACCCCTAGACCTAACTACTACATCAGGATTCAATACCATTCTAGCCATTACATCTTGATTTGGATTAACATTCTTGAACTTTCTGTAATCTCTGTAGTTAAACCAATTAAACCTTCTCACCTTGTAAGGGCAATTATTAGCACAATATCTAGTACCTATACATCTGTTATAAGTCATCATGTTTAAACCTTCATTACTATGCGTTGTAGCTGCAACTGGGCAAACTGTTTCACATGGGGCATGGTTACAATGTTGGCATAACATGGGCATAAAAACTACAGATGGATTATCTTCTGGCACCTCTAATTTCCCATAATCGAAATCACCCTCTACGTGCTTTGAATCGTCCCACTTAGCTCTATTATCGTCTTCAATAGATGAAAAATAACGGTCCATTCTCAACCAATGCATGTCTCTTGATCTACGAACCTCATCTTTACCCACAACAGGGACGTTGTTTTCTGAATGACAAGCAGTAATGCAAACCCCACAACCATTACATGAAGACAGATCTATAGACATTCCCCACCTATGGCCAACTACTTCAACTGGATGTTCATCCCATAATGAAAATTCTGTTGCATTTACTTCTTCATGTCCACCTTCCTTGTGGGTATGTAATTTCACTTTTGGATTATAGGCCTCTTGATTATATTCATGATTTTCTTTCCAATAATCATAAGTAGTCTCTTTAACTACCGATGTTCTACCCATGATAGTATGATGGGTTTGAGTGCATGCAAGTGAATACTTTTCTTTGGTAGCTATAATTTCTACCGGACCATTATAATTGATCATTCCATTTTTGAAACTACTTAATTTAAAAGCATTACCCCCAACAGGGACTAATGAACCATTTTCAGATGTCAAGTAACTTCCATATTCATCACACTGAAAGGCTGCTTTACCAATCTCAAGATCTCCTTCACCCCTACCATATCCCATTGCTACACCTACTGTTCCCTTGGCTTGCCCTGGAAGCGGAAATACTGGTAATTTTAATTCTTGATTATCAACTTTTAAAATGGCAACAAACGCTTTTTCTTCCTGACCAAGATGTATACCGTCCCATGCTGCCTTAGGATCAGAACTATCAATATCAAATAACTTGAAACAATCACTTGGTGCCATTGTTATGTAATTATCCCAAACTACTTTAGTAATTGCACTTGGAAGCTCTTGAAGCCATGGATTGGATGCATATTGTCCTAACCCCAGTTCATTTTGGTATAACGACAATTCCCATTCGTGTGTTTCAATTTTAAAATGGGTATCTA
>CAZJVX010000162.1:0-3899 GCA_964549345.1 uncultured Flavobacteriales bacterium
ACCATATTTAAAGCCATTTTTAATCCCTCAAGCTTAGCCTCTTTTTTAATGCTTCTTTTGGTAATTCTATTTACCCTATCTTCTATCCCTACTTTATCTACTTTTGGACCAATAAATGCTTCCATAACTTATAATTCAGCTTGTTCAAGCTTTGCAATTATATATAAAAGTAATAATTCAAAATTTATTAGGGAATTGTTCTGGTTTCTTTATAGTTTTGAGGCGCTGTAAAATCAACCTTTACTGATGCAAAATTTATATTCTACTAAAGACTCTTTGCTATCTAGAGAAGATAAGGAAAAACTACTTAATCAAAAAGGGATATGTATATGGTTAACAGGGCTCTCGGGGTCTGGTAAGACAACCATTGCGAATTATGTTAGTCGTCAGTTACACGATAATGGTATTTACACTCAAGTTCTTGACGGTGATAACATTAGATTAGGAATTAACAAAAACTTATCATTTTCTGATCAAGATAGACAAGAAAATATCAGAAGAATTGCAGAAGTCACTAAATTATTTGTAGAAGCTGGTGTGGTTACTTTCTGCTGCTTTGTAAGCCCTACTCATAAAATGAGAACACTAGCCAAAAACGTGATTGGAGAAAATGATTTCTTTGAAGTGTTTGTTTCAGCTAAGCTAGAAACGTGTGAAATAAGAGATGTAAAGGGACTCTATAAAAAAGCTAGAAAAGGAGAAATCAAAGATTTTACGGGTGTGTCTTCACCATTCGAGAATCCAGTCAGTCCTGATTTAGTACTCGATTCAGAAAATAAATCAATTAATGAAATTGGGGAAACTTTAATTAGTGTACTCAAAAATAAACTAAAATAAATGGGGAAATATCAATTATCACATTTAGAAGAACTGGAAGCGGAATCCATATTTGTATTAAGGGAAGTAGCTGCACAATTTGAAAACCCAGTATTGCTTTTTTCTGGAGGAAAAGATTCTATTGTATGTTACCATTTAGCAAGGAAGGCCTTCTACCCAGCAAATGTTCCTTTTCCACTAATGCACGTGGATACAGGACATAATTTTGATGAATTATATGCATTTAGAGATTCATTAATCGAAGAAACCAAAGGAAGACTCGTTATTGCGTCTGTTCAAAAATCCATTGACGAAGGAAAAGTGGTAGAGGAAAAAGGCATTAATGCAAGCAGAAACAAACTTCAAACCACTACTTTATTAGATGCAATTGAAGAACATAAGTTTGATTGTGCTATTGGAGGAGCTCGTAGGGATGAGGAAAAGGCAAGAGCAAAAGAACGATTTTTCTCTCATAGAGATGACTTTGGACAATGGGACCCTAAAAATCAAAGACCTGAATTATGGAATTTATTTAATAGCAAAAAGCATTTTGGAGAACATTTTAGAGTTTTTCCTATTAGCAATTGGACAGAAATGGACATATGGCAATATATTTTAAAGGAGAATATCAAAATACCAAGTCTATATTTTTCTCACACAAGAGATTGTTTTATTCGGGATGGAGTTGTTATGGCTAAAACTGATTTTGTAAAGACAAAACAGAGTGAACAAATCAAACCAATGCAAGTTCGTTTTAGAACAATTGGTGATGCTACATGTACAGGAGCTACTATATCAGATGCTGATTCATTAGAAAAAATCATTGAAGAGGTAGCCGCTTCAAGGGTTACCGAAAGAGGTGGGCGAGCTGATGATAAAAGATCTGAAGCAGCTATGGAGGATAGAAAAAAAGAAGGATACTTCTAAAAATTAAAGTATGAGCAATGAATATTTAGAAATGGACCTGCTTCGATTTACTACGGCAGGTAGTGTGGATGATGGTAAAAGCACACTTATAGGAAGATTATTATATGACAGTAAATCCATTTTTCAAGATCAAATGGATGCCATTGAAACGGCCAGTCAAAAGAAAGGAGAAGAAAAAGTAAACCTTGCTCTTTTAACAGATGGACTAAGAGCTGAAAGAGAGCAAGGAATTACTATAGATGTTGCCTACCGTTATTTTGCTACTCCAAAAAGGAAATTTATCATTGCGGATACTCCTGGTCACATTCAATACACTAGAAATATGGTAACCGGAGCGAGCACTGCAAATTTAGCCATCATCTTGGTTGATGCTAGAAACGGAATTGTTGAACAAACTAGGAGACACTCCTTTATAGCTTCTCTACTGGGAATTCCACATATTATTTACTGTGTTAATAAGATGGATTTAGTAGACTACGATCAAAAGCAATATGAAAAAATTAAAGATGAATTAGTTGGATTTAGTGCAAAACTTAGGACAAAAGATTTTAGATTTATTCCGATTAGTGCTTTAAATGGAGATAATGTGGTTAATCGTTCCAGTAACATGCCTTGGTATGAAGGAAGTACTTTATTACACACTCTAGAAAATGTCCACATTGCTTCTGATCATAATCACATCGATTGTCGATTTCCTGTACAATATGTAGTAAGGCCACAAAAAGATGAATTTCATGATTTCAGAGGTTATGCAGGGAGAATTGCCGGAGGAGTATTTAAAATCGGAGATGACATTGCTGTACTACCTTCTGGATTTCAATCAAAGATTAAGTCTATAGAAACCTTTGGCGGCAGTATAGATGAAGCTTATGCACCTATGTCTGTTACCCTAACTCTGGAAGATGATATTGATGTTAGTAGAGGCGATATGATAGTTAGACCAAAAAATCAACCCGAAGTCATACAAGATGTAGAAATTATGTTATGCTGGATGAGCGAAACGCCTTTAATTAACAGAGGAAAATACACCCTTAAGCACACTTCAAAGGAGGCGAGATGTATGATTAAAGACATTCAATATAAAATAGACATCAACACATTACATCGTCTGGAAGATGATAAAAAAATAAAGTGTAATGATATTGCCAAAGTCACGTTAAGAGTAACACAACCTCTTTTTGCAGACCAGTATAAAGACAACCGAAGCACTGGAAGTGTCATTATTATTGATGAAGCAACCAATAATACAGTTGGAGCAGGAATGATTGTCTAATTCAACCTAGCTTAAATTTAATAGGAATAGTAAACTTGGTATTAATTACTTTTCCCTGTTTTTTCCCCGGTTTCCACTTAGGCATTTTATTCACTACTCTAAAGGCTTCCTTGTCTAAGGTATTGTGAATACCTTTAACAACTCTCACATCCTTGATGCTACCGTCTTTCGAAACTACAAATTGAATAAATACTTTACCCTGTATCCCATTTTCTTTAGCCATTTCTGGATAACGTAAGTTTTTGGATAGAAATTCATACAATTTCTTTTCACCTCCGGGGAAGCTCGGATCTTCTTCTACCACATCAAAAATGGAATCAATAAATACAATTGTATCTGGCTCCAAGTACTGTTCTGTAAAAATCAACTCGTTGTTTGACTTTATAGGGAGATGAGTTATCGGCTGAATTTTTGTGTTAACATCAGGTTTTACTTTTATAAATTCTGCTTTTTTAGCAGGTTTAACGACTGGTTTTGGTGGATGAATAATCTGTTTTTCAATCTCATAGATAATCTCATCTTTCATAAGCGTATACGAACTAGAAACTGCTTCATCAGTTAGTTTGACTATCCTAAACTCCAATAAACAGAGAGTAAAAGCTAAAGATAAAATAAGAGATGAAAGAAAGATAAATCCCTTAGTAGACGCGTCTGTTTTGGTATTATTATTTGATTTCATACTCATTCGTTTCCATAACGAGTACAAAAACTATTCCGGATTTAACTAATTCTGAATTTTATTGGAAGAGTAAACCTTGCATTTACGGCTTTACCTCGTTGTTTTCCAGGGGTCCATTTCGGCATAGTCTTAACCACGCGAGTGGCTTCATTGTCTAATGTTTTGTGTACACCCTTCACTACTTTTACATCTCGAATTGATCCG
>CAZJVX010000163.1:0-3890 GCA_964549345.1 uncultured Flavobacteriales bacterium
TAAAAATAGTTGAAGTAGAATTCAACATTGAAGCTAAAGAAGAAACGATAGCTGCAGCCAAGGCTGCAAAGGCCAATCCTTTAAGACCAGACGGCAAAAACTGCAATAACCAAGGATAAGCTTTATCCGCCTGGTCTGACGAAGGCATATTTTGCAAGGCCACATCACCTAACCCAGCCATAATATTAGCATCATTAACCATGACAAATGCAGCAATTCCAGGTATTACTACAATCAGTGGAATAATCAGCTTTAGGCCTGCTGCCATCAATATGCCCTTCTGAGATTCCTTTAATGATTTTGCGGCTAATGTTCGCTGAATAATGTATTGGTTAAAACCCCAGTAATACAGGTTTGCCACCCACATGCCACCAACTAAAACACCAATACCTGGAAGATCATTGTAATAAGAATTACTTTCATCTAGAATCATAGCGAATTTATCTGGTGCAGCTTGATATATCTGTTTTAAACCAGCCACCAATCCAGCACCATCCGATACAGCATTCAGAGCTAAATAAGTGGTAACCAATCCCCCTAAAATTAAAAACACCACTTGTATCACATCTGTCCAAGCTACAGCAGAAAGACCTCCGTATAATGAATACGCTGCAGCAAATAAGGCAAGACCCATTACACCATACATCATCGGCACACCCATAATGGTTTCAAGCGCTAATGAACCTAAATAAAGTACAGAAGCTAAATTGACAAACACATATAAACAAATCCAAAAAACAGCTAGAATAGATTTAAGATTGGTAGAAAATCGTTTTTCTACAAATTCAGGTATCGTATATAATCCTTTTTCAATAAAAATGGGTAAGAAGAATTTACCAACTATAATTAAAGTCAAGGCCGCCATCCATTCATATGATGCAATAGCTAAACCTAAAGCGAAGCCAGATCCAGACATGCCTATGAATTGCTCCGCAGAAATATTGGCCGCTATTAATGAAGCCCCTATAGCCCACCAGGGCAAAGATTTACTAGCTAAAAAATAATCTTCCGCATTTTTCTCTTTACCATCTTTCTCCCTTGAAACCCACAGTCCTACAAATAAAATTAAGACCGCATAACCTAAAAAAATGAGATAATCAATTGCTTCGAAACCTCCGTTCATACCTATGAAATTATTGTAAAAGTATAAACATAGTCAAATTAGTGTAAAAGATACACGAATCAGAAATTTTCTTAGCAAATATGATTACAAACGTATTGGTGAGCATTCCAATTTAAATTGATCTTTAAATTTTGAACACACCATTTCGACTGTGGAATCCACTTTTGTTTTTTCAATTAAATTTAACGTACAACCGCCAAAACCACCCCCCATCATTCTAGCGCCTAAAACACCGGTCAAAGATTTGGTTACATCCACCAGATAATCTAACTCAACACAACTTACATTGTATAATGAAGATAAGCCGTAATGGGATTGGTAAAGAATCTCCCCTAACTCATGAAATTTATTTTGAGTAAGCATTAAAACCACCTGCTCTACTCTACTTTGTTCTTCAATCACATAAAGTGCTCTTTTGTATACCTCATCATCCATTTTCTTCTTCCATATTTGCAAAGACCCCAAAGGAACCTTTGCTAAATGAGTATATTCAGGGAATTGGGATTGTATGATGCTCAAAGCAATAGCTGTTTCTTGAACCCTTTTAGCATAGGCCGAATCGCTTAAATTATGTTTGACATTACTATTGAATAATACCCATTGATAATCAGGCAATGAAATATCAATCAACTTTTTTTCTAGTGTATGACAATTTAAGTACAAAGCCTTGTCTTTTTCCCCAAAAAGGATAGCATATTGATCCATGATTCCACATGGTGTACCAGCATAATGATGTTCCACTTTTTGGGCTATCAGCGCCATCTCTTTTTTTGAGATATTAAGATCAAACAACCCATTCAACCCCCTTAACAGTCCACACGTTAACGAGGCAGAAGAGCTTAAACCAGCTCCAACTGGAATCGAACCATTAATAATGGCCCTAAAACCTTTGATTTTATTCGGTGAAATTTTCAATAATTCATTGACCACACCGATAATATAATTGTGCCACTTCACGCTTGAAATATGATCATCTTTCAACTCTCTACGGAGCATATTTTTAAATTGCAATGACTCCACTTCATAAGTTGTACCAGTCGTTTTTGCAAATTGTATTTGAGTAGCTAAAATGATTGGCATAGGAAGTACATCTCCTCCATTGTAATCCAAATGTTCTCCGATGATATTAATTCTACCAGGTGAATAGATTTTAAGCGTGTATTGATCATCCCATTCAGACATATGTTAAATGTAGTTTAAATCACGATAAGTGCTTATGAAAATAGTATTTTGGTCTTTCAATAATCAAGTATGATAAAGCTTATCCATCTCCAAAAAATACTTTTTAGTATAAGTTTAATGCTGTTTAATTTCGTTGATTCAACATCCCAAACCCTACTACCCATTATAGAAGATCCTGCTATTGTTGAAATAAATAGACTGCCATCGCATGCTAGTTTTTTTGCCTTCGAAAATGTAAAGTTCGCCCAAGAAAATGACATCAATCAATCAAAAAGATATTTGTCACTAAACGGATTTTGGAAATTCAATTGGGCCAAAAATCCGTCTAGCCGACCCGTTGAATTTTATAAAACAGATTTTTCCACTTCTGATTGGGATACCATCCCCGTTCCTGCAAATTGGCAACTGCATGGTTATGGCATACCCATTTATGTCAACATTCCCTACCCATTTAGTTTTGATAGCACACCCACACCTCCGGATGTGCCTGATGAAGATAACCCAGTAGGTTCATACAAAAGAGAATTTGAAATTCCTGATGAATGGAACGGGAAAGATATCATCCTTTACTTTGGTGCCGTTAAAACTTGTTTTTTTGTTTGGATAAATGGAAAACAAGTTGGTTATAACCAAGATTCAAAACTTCCTGTTGAATTCAATATTACTCCCTTTATTACACAAGGTAAAAATGAAATTGCAGTTGAGGTTTATCGGTGGTGTGACGGAAGTTATTTGGAAGATCAAGACTTTTGGCGATTAGCTGGAATGGAAAGAGAGGTGTTTTTATACACCAAAGAAAAAGTGCACCTTCAGGATTTTACCGTTACTGCGGATTTAAGTAAGGATTATACAAATGGATTGTTTAATTTAAAAACTGTTATAAGTGCGAATTGTGCGACTAAATTTAAGGGTAAATTAAACTTAAAGTTGAGCAGAGAAGGGAAAACAGTTCTAAAAGCAACCAAAGAAATTTCCTTAAATAAAGAGTTATCCAAAACGATTTTTCATAGCGCAATTTTAAAAAATGTTGATGCTTGGAGTGCTGAAATTCCTAATCTCTACGAACTCCAAATAGAACTAGTAGATAAAAAAGGGAGGACGATTGATGTGATTCAAAAAAATGTAGGTTTCAGAAATGTCAAAATTGAAGGTAGTCAACTTCTTATTAATGGTCAACCGATTCTTGTAAAGGGAGTAAACCGCCATGAACACCATATGAAAACAGGTCATGTGGTATCCAAAGAAGACATGTTAGAAGACATACTTATCATGAAGAGTAATAACATCAATGCTGTTAGAACTTCCCATTATCCTAATCATCCTTACTGGTATGACTTATGTGATGAATATGGATTGTATGTATATGATGAAGCTAACATTGAATCCCATGGAATGGGGTATGATCCAGACCAAACCCTGGGTAACGATTCCATTTGGATGAAAGCACATTTAGAACGAACCACAAGAATGATTGAACGGGATAAAAATCACCCGTCTATCATTGCATGGTCTTTAGGAAATGAAGGCGGTAATGGTTGTAATTTTTATGCTACTTACAACAAGGCTAAATCTATGGACAGCACGA
>CAZJVX010000164.1:0-3882 GCA_964549345.1 uncultured Flavobacteriales bacterium
TTACTGATGATAATTTATGTAGTGATAGTGTAATTATAGCTATTTCTGATCTTAACGGGCCAACATTAAGTGCAGTAAGTACAAATGTGGATTGTATTGGAGATGACGATGGAACAATAGATCTTACAATAGCTCCAATTGGTACGTATAATATAGATTGGGATAATGATGGAACTGGTGATTTTGATGATAATGAAGATCTCATTTTATTGGCGGCTGGTAGTTATAATGTAGTGGTTGAAGATGCTTTAACTGGTTGTAAATCTTCACTTAGTGTTGATATAAACGTAGGAAACACATTAGATATCAATCTAAGCACAACGGCCTTAAGTTGTAATAACGATACCAATGGAACCATTTTAACAACCATTACTGGAGGAACAAGCCCATATAGCTATGATTGGGCTTTAGGTGGTTTTACCGTGAGTACGGATGAAGATCCTATAAACCTATCTGCTGGGTATTATATCTTGACTTTAACGGACGATAATGGTTGCCAAAAACAAGATAGCATAGAAATCACTGAGCCGACTGACATCTCTTTAACAGGAAACTCTACCAATTCATCGTGTGGACAAGCAGATGGAAGTGTAGGTGTTACTGCTTCTGGTGGAACTGTTAATGTAGATTATATTTATTCATGGTTTGATATTGGAAATGGATATCCCGGCTCTGCTGTCGGATCTGGAAATGCCAATGAAAATAATTTAGTTTCAGGCTCTTATCAAGTGCTTGTTTCTGATGATAACGGCTGTATAGATTCTGTATCTGTTTCTGTTTCTGACGATAACGCCCCCACTGTTGCATTTATTGTTACTGACGTAGAATGTTTTGGTGATTCAACTGGTGGCATTGATTTAACAGTAAACGGAATAAGTCCATTTACGTACTCATGGACAGGTCCTGTTGGTTTCAGTGACCCTGGTAGTGTTGATAGTATAGGAGATCTTATTGCTGGGAGTTACAGCGTCATCGTAACAGATGATAATGGTTGTACAAAGACAAAAAACATTAACGTGACAGGCCCCGCTACGGGACTAAACATTAACAGCACCATCACTGATCTTATTTGTTACGGAGATTCTACTGGTGCTATCACCGTTCAAATAAATGGAGGTACAGCACCATACCAAACGAATTGGACTGGTCCTAGTGGATACAATTCAACATCAGAAAATTTAGTGGGTCTAGATACAGGAACGTATGTTTTAAGTGTAACTGACGATCAAGGATGTCAATTTTTAAATAATGTTTTTTATGTTTCTCAGCCAGATTCTATTGAAATTACCGGAACCATAACCAGTCCTACTTGTAATGCTTTAGATGGTAGTATTTCTATTGTTGCCACAGGTGGAACGATAGCTACAAATTATCAATATTCGTGGGACAATTTATCTACACCTGCCTACGGAATAGGAATTTTAACTTCCCTATCTAATATCGGTGCCGGAAACTATCAAGTAACTGTAACTGATGATGACAACTGTACAGGAAGTCAAGTTTTTGCTATTGCTAATGCCAATGCCCCAACCTTAACCGCAGTGGTAACACAAATTGACTGTAACGGAAACACCAATGGTGAAATTGATTTAACCATATCTGGAACAAGCTCTTACACTGTAGACTGGGATATTGATGGCGTAGGTGATGCGGATGACTCAGAGGACTTAACCAATCTAAGTGCGAATACTTATTCCGTTACTGTTAATGACCTTTCTACAGGCTGTGTATCTGTTCTTAGTGAAGTTATTATTGAGCCCGATCCAATATCGATAGGGTCTACTGTAAGTGACGTGACTTGTAATGGAGCAAACGATGGTGAAATTACGGTTTTCCTTGCTGGAGGTTCGGGTAGTCTTACCCCTTCTTGGACTACAATTGTTCCTGGAAGTGGGATTATTGCAAATGACACATCTCAAACTGCGCTTGATCAAGGTACTTATAAGTTGATTGTTACTGACGTTAACAGTTGTGCTGATTCTTCTACTTACACTATTACAGAACCCGATACGATTTCCATTTCATATACATTATCTCAAATAAGCTGTTCAGACAGTATAAATGGTAGTATTGAAATATCGGAGGCAGGCGGCACCGGGGCATTAATACCTACTTGGACTAGCTCAAATCCTTCTTTTACAGATTTTGGAACAGTAGACCTGTTTGATCTTGACTCAGGTGTATATAACCTTAGCTTAACAGATGATAACGGCTGTATATATGACACCTCTTTCTTAATGATTAAACCCAATTCCATTGTTGCTAATGCAAATATTCAGCTTGTTTCTTGTTTTGGGAATGCTGATGCTGAAATTAAGTTGAATACCACTGGAGGGGACGGAAACTATTCTTGGAATTGGTCTGGACCTAATGGATATGCTAATACGAATGATACAATAATAGGTTTAGACACAGGGCAATACCAGTTGATCATTTTGGATGGGAATTTATGTCAAAAAGATACTCTTATTGAAATCACACAGCCCAATAGCTTAAACTTATTAGCTAATATTAACTCCATTAATTGTTTTGGTGATACATCTGGTAAAATTAATTTATCCCTCAACGGAGGCTCTTCACCGTTCCAATACGACTGGGATGTAGATGGACTAGGAGACAATGACGATGCTGATAGTCTGTTTAATTTATCATCAGGAAGTTATCACATTTTCGTAACAGATGTTAACGGCTGTACTTTAGACAGTGTCTTTACACTAAGTCAACCTCAACAGTTAACCATTAACGCAACGATAAGCAATAATGCGTGCTCAACAGATTCTAATGGAGTAGTTGAACTCGTAACTACAGGGGGTGTTGGAGGATATCTTTATAACTGGTCTTCAACTTCTGGTTATACCAATAGTAACGATACCATTTCTCAATTACATAGCGATACATTTAATTTAAGCCTGACAGATGGAAACCTTTGTCAACTTGACACCTTTTTTGTTGTTACATCTCCCTCTCCCCTGTTTGCTAATATAACATTGATAGATGCAAATTGTGGTTTCTCTGATGGTAGCGCAACGGCTAATCCTTTTGGGGGGACAGTTTCAGGGAATTATATTTTTGACTGGGACATTGACGGTGTAGGGGACAATGACGATAGCCCAAATATTACAAATATTTTAGCGGGGACATACTCCCTGACTGTGATCGATGATAATAATTGTACAATAGATACATCAATTATAATTTTGAACACGTCTGGTCCTCAAATTACCATAAATAACACTACAGACCCAAGTTGTCATGGAGGTAATGATGGATCCATAGATATTAGTGTTTCGGGAGGAAATCTGCCTTATCAGATATTCTGGAATCCTAACCAATCTTCTCAAACTAGCGTCATATCAAATTTATCTGCTGGAGAACACATTGTACATGTTAATGATGCTGTTGGATGTACTGTGATTGACACCATTACCCTGAACGAGCCCAATCCAATTCTAATCGCCTTGAACTTAAACAACAGTACATGTCAATCATGCGATGGAACCGCTAGTGCGATAGTGAGTGGTGGTAACCCATCTGCTATCTACAATACTATATGGTCAAACGGAAATACAGGTAACCTAGCCTCAAGTTTATGTAGCGGAATATACACTGTATCTGTAAGTGATAATTTTGGGTGTTCAAAAGATTCTAATTTTACAATATCTGACGATTTAACTGGAATTTCTGTTAATCCTACCTTAGTCTCTCCTAACTGTCCTGGAGGTTCGAATGGAAGTATTTCTCTTAGTCCAACTGGAGGAACAAGTCCTTACAATTATGTTTGGATGAATAATGGAAGTACATCTAATACTGTAAATAACCTATCTTCCGGAGAATATGAGGTGCTTATAACCGATGATAATGGATGCACTGAAGTGGCTTCAT
>CAZJVX010000165.1:0-3860 GCA_964549345.1 uncultured Flavobacteriales bacterium
CTGAAAAAAATAGCATGGAAGACGGTGTACATGTTAGAGTCATGATTACCAGAGGAATCAAAAAAACACCTTCACAAGATCCTAGATTGACTATTTCCGGTCCAAATGTAGTAGTAATTCCAGAGTTTAAAATTGCAGATGAATCTTCTAAAAATACGGGTCTTACACTATTTACTTCTACCATAAGAAGAGGTTCTCCAGATTACTTAGATCCTAAATTGAATTGCCATAGTAAGTTGCATGAAGTACAGGCATTGGTACAAGCCATCGAAGCAGGCGCGGATGAAGCCTTGATGCTGGATATCCATGGTTTTGTTTCTACATGCAATTCTACAAATTTCTTCATGATTAAAAATGGTACAGTCATTACATCTACTGATCAATATTGTATGAACGGGATAACCAGACAAAAAATCATAGAAATATGTAAAGAGAATCAAATTCCTGTCATCGAAAAGAACTTCTCTTTATATGATGTTTATGACGCGGATGAATGTTTTGTAACAGGTACCTTTGCGGGTATATCGCCTGTAATTTCTGTTGACGGCAGAATGATCGAGAACAAATCAAATACTAAAATCTCAGAGAGTTTAAGTTCCTTATACAAAAAGAAGATTAGCTCTTATGTCAAGAACTAAAGTAAAAAAGATCATGTTGTGGTCCAGCCCAAGAAATATTTCAACGGCTTTAATGTATTCTTTTGCGCAAAGAAGCGATACAAAAGTGGTTGACGAACCCTTTTATGCTTATTATTTAACACACGTTAATACCAAAGTTGACCACCCAGGTAAGAGGGAAATTATAAATTCTCAATCCTCGAGTCTTAATGAAATAGTAAATGAAATAGAGATGTTTATGGAAAAGGATGTATTATTTATTAAAAATATGACTCATCACTTAGCTAAAACAAACGTTAACTTCTCTAGGGATTGGTATCATGTAATTTTAACTCGTAGTCCGCAAAGTGCTTACATTTCCTTTAAAAAAGTAATTAGTAATCCTACAGTTTTGGATATGGGGTACAAAGAACAATACGCTATTGCCCTAAAGTTTAAGAAGAAAAACATTCCATTTTACATTCTATCTTCTGAAGAACTATTGAATTCACCTAAAAAAGAACTGGAAAATTTATGTGATTATTTAAAAATCAACTTTGATAACAATATGCTTAGTTGGGATAGGGGAGGAATTAAAGAAGATGGAATATGGGCAAAATATTGGTATGAAAATGTGCATAAAAGTCATGGGTTTAAACTCAATAAGAAAATGGATGATTCAAAAAGAATAGAAAATGACACCATAACCATCTCCTCAATATTCTATCACAAATTATTGGCACTCAAAAAGTAAATTTTAAATAATTAAAGTACGTAATATTTTGATTTTTTTTTATTAAATTCGAGTACTATAACCTGTTATTTATGAAGTTAATTCACAAAATAATACTCATTATACTACTCATGAGTAGTTCTGACGTAGTTGCTCAGCGTAATTTGTATTTTGATTATTACAATGTAGATTCTAAAGAGGTTTTAGACACGCTAAATTCGATCAAATATTCAGACCCTAATAAAGCCATCAAGATGTCCTTTGAGGCTTTAGAGTTTTATTTAAACAAAGGTCCTTCACCTGTTTCTACTTCTATTTACAATATTTTAGGAGAAGTTTATTTAAAGAAAGATCTACCTGTATTAGCCTTATCTTATTTTACAGATGCTATTCTTGAATTTGAGCTAACTCCTAAATCACAAAGGCTCGATAAAAATGTAAATACGCCACCGTGGATCTTAATTAATTTAGGCAATATTTATTTTAATCAAGGGCAAATTCTTAAATCAATTGAAAAATATACTCAAGCTGAAGACAATTTTGGTTTAGTAGATAAGATTTTAGTCAGAGATAGAGGGTTGGCAACCACATATAATAATAAGGCTCTCGTATACATTGAAATGGGTAAGTTTAAAGATGCATTGGATTTTTTGAATATGGCTTTATCCATTAGATCTAAAAATGATAAAATCTCTGATATGGCTCATTCATATAAATCTCTTTGTGAATTGTATTTTAAATGGAATATGCCCAAAAAAGCACTACAGTTTGAACGGAAGGTAGATAGTCTTTTTCAGTTCATGGAAAATCACCCTGAATACCTTCCTGAAAAATCGGATTGGACATCTTCAATGGATTACGATATATTAAAAAGTTATGTGGGTAACTGTTTTGAGTATAAAGGAGATTACTACTTAGCTATTGAGGATTATCAAAATGCAGTTCTTTCATTCAGTTCTGCCGAATCCTACTATGAAAAATGGCCTTTCCAGTTAACCAAAATGCTGAATAATAAAACACTTGCTTTATTAGGTGTAAATCAATATAAGCTTGCTGTTCAGACCAATAAAAATGTAATAGATTTAGCCAAAGAAAATGATTTAAGCCTAGAACTGGAAAGAGCTCTTACGGTAAAGCTGCAAATTTTAGATGGTCTGAAAAAATATGACTCCTTCACCCAAAAAGTAGATTCCTTAGTTAGCTTGTTGGAAAACCGATATTCGTCACAAATTTCTCAACTTCTTTCAGGGATAGAGATAAAAAATGAAATCTTTTTAGGTCAACGAAAAAACGAAGAGCAGGCTTCTTTTATTCAAAATGTAATTTTGATATCCATTATTCTCATTCTGATTTTAGCTTTTTTGTCAGCTTATTTCATATCCAGAAAAGTGTATATAGAAAAGCAGATCGTTATTGCTAATCAAAAGGAAAAACTGGCTACTTCTGATCTAGAGCACAAGAAAAGAGAATTGGCTATGCTTTCTACTAATATAGTTCAGGAAAATGAGATCATGTCTACTATTCTTAAAGATTTGAGATATTACGTTTCTCTATTAAAAACACCTAAAGATCAAAAATTATTTGTCCCTCTTATCAATAGTTTAAATCGTTCTTTAAACGATAAAAGAAAAGATGACAATTATGCTGACCAATTTAGTGCTGCATATCCAGGTTATTTGGAGTACTTAACACGGACTTATTCTGAACTATCCACCTCCGATCTTAAACTATGTACTTTTCTTAGAATGAACTTAAATACAAAAGAAATAGCTGACATCATGGGGCTCTCAGTTAGGTCCGTAGAAAGTAGAAGATACAGACTCAGGAAAAAGATAAATTTGAGTAAAGATCAAGACCTAGTTAGTTTTTTAATTAAGCTTGAATATTAATACTTCAATACTACTCAAAAATTCATAATTTTAACATTTGTTAACATTTTAATCCTCTATTTCCACTCATTATTTTATTTTCATCATTAAGCTACAATCATATTTATTCACTTCTATTATTTTCGAACTAAATGCACATTAAACCGTTTTGGTAAAACACTACTCAAAGCACATAAACAACTACGCTAAACACCTATTAACAATTATTTGTTTGTTGATTTTTGTGTTAAACGTAAAATCTCAAACGTTTGGTATTCTTTCTGTTGACAGCTCAACTACAGCTCACCATAACCCAGTTAACGACTCAACCTTCTTCGCTAGAGTATTATCAGATCCAGGTAATAGTGGTGGTCATTTCGATTCTCTGCAAAGAACTATTATAACGTGTGAGGCGGAAACCCTAAAGTTGACGTCTGATTTGATATCTCAATTTTCAGGATCTTCCGGAGCAAACTACACGCAATATGGTGGTGCACTTCAAGCAGGAGAATATGTGAACGTATATTTAGTTTACTTGAATGACACAGCTGATTGGAGGACGGATACTTCCATTATAAATTTTGAACATGAAATTTTAGGGGTTTATGCTGGATGGGACCAAACACTCTATTTTGATAGCTCAAGATTTGCATCAAATTATTA
>CAZJVX010000166.1:0-3845 GCA_964549345.1 uncultured Flavobacteriales bacterium
GAAGATGCTAAAGAAGTAAATATAAAGCTGTTAGGTCAAGGTTTTGAGAATTGTTTTCCTGTAGGGGTTAAAGAAGAGCAAGTAGTACCAGCAAATACCATTCTTGAGTAAAATAAAAAAAGCCCAATTCAAGGATTGGGCTTAAGATTTAGTTGCGGAGGCAGGACTCGAACCTGCGACCTTTGGGTTATGAGCCCAACGAGCTACCAACTGCTCCACTCCGCACTACAAAGTTAATTTTTGTTTCTATTTTTGCAAACTAAATCTGATTAAATGTCTCATAAAGCGGGTTTCGTTAATATTATTGGTAGTCCTAATGTGGGTAAATCTACTCTTATGAACCAAATACTTGGGGAAAAGTTGTCCATCATTACATCCAAGAAGCAAACAACTCGACACCGAATTATGGGTATAGTTAATGAAGAAGATTACCAAATTGTATTTTCAGATACTCCTGGAATTATAGATCCAGCTTATAAGTTGCATGAGAGTATGATGCAATATGTAGATGAAGCTATTAAAGATGCAGACGTCATATTGTTTGTAACCGACATATATGAAAAAATAGAATCGCTTAAAGATAGAATCGATAGGATAAATCAATTATCAGCACCTGTAATTTTACTTATTAATAAAATTGATCAGTCTGATCAACAAGCATTGGAAAAATTAGTGGATTCATGGAAAGATAATATACCTAAAGCACAAATTTTACCTATTTCTGCACTACACGGACTTAGTATTGATTTTATTTTGCCTAAAATACTCGAGTGGTTACCAAATCATCCGCCTTACTTCGAAAAGGATCAACTAACCAATAGAAATATGCGGTTTTTTATGGCTGAAATAATAAGAGAAAAAATTTTATTACTTTACCAAAAAGAGGTGCCTTATTCCTGTGAAGTAGTGGTAGAAGAGTATAAAGAAAAAACAGATATCATAAGAATTCGTGCTAATATCATGGTGTCCAGGAAAAGTCAGAAGTCTATTCTTATAGGTCATCAAGGAAATAAAATAAAACAACTTGGTATTGATTCTCGAAAAGATATGGAGGAATTTGTAGGCAAAAAGGTACATTTGGAGCTGTTTGTAAAGGTAGACGAAGGGTGGAGAGATAAATCGGGTAAACTTAAAAAGTACGGGTATTGAGTAATATAGTAGCTATAGTTGGTAGACCTAATGTAGGTAAATCCACATTATTTAACCGTTTGATAGGAGGAAGAAAAGCGATAGTAAAAGAGGTCAGTGGTGTTACTCGTGATCGGCATTATGGTAAGTCCGAGTGGAACGGTAAAAAATATTCGGTTATTGATACTGGGGGATATGTTTCTGGATCGGAGGATATTTTTGAAGGAGAAATTAGAAGGCAGGTTGAAATTGCCATTGATGAAGCCAATGTAATTGTATTTGTAGTAGATGTTGAAACGGGTATTACCGATTTAGATCATGCTGTAGCTAACATTTTAAGACGTGCTAAAAAATCGGTCATAGTAGCAGCAAATAAAGTAGATAATCACGATAGAATTAATGACACTTTTGAATTCTATCAGTTTGGTATTGAACATGTTTTTGGAATTAGTGCGATTAATGGTGCTGGAACAGGAGAGTTTTTAGACCATTTAGCCACTCAGTTAGATCACGAAGGAGTTGAGGTTCAGTCTGAGATTCCAAGAATAGCCATTGTAGGTAAACCTAATGTGGGTAAATCCTCATTAACTAATGCACTATTAGGAGAAGATAGAAATATAGTCACTGATATTTCAGGGACAACTCGAGACGCAGTAGATACGCATTATAATGCATTTGGTTTTGAAATGATTTTGGTAGATACTGCAGGTATCCGAAAGAAGAGTAAAGTACATGAAGATATCGAGTTTTACTCTGTAATGAGAGCCATAAGAGCCATAGAAGATTGTGATGTTTGTTTATTTATGATTGATGCAAATGAAGGTTTGCAGAAGCAAGATTTAAGCATCTTTTCAGTAATTGAAAAAAATAAAAAAGGAGTAGTTCTTTTAGTGAATAAATGGGATACCATTGAAAAAGACACCCATTCTACTAAATCTTTTGAAGAAGATATTTTAAGTAAAATTGCTCCATTTACAGATTTGCCTATTTTGTTTGTTTCGGCTCTTAGTAAACAACGTATTCATAAAGCACTCGAAACGGCATTGGATGTATATCATAATAGAATGCAGAAGATTACTACATCAAAGCTCAATGATATCATGTTAGAAGCCATTCAAAAAAATCCTCCACCATCTACTAAAGGGAAATACATAAAAATTAAGTATGTAACACAGTTACCCACACACTCTCCCACATTTGCCTTTTTCTGTAATCTACCACAGTACATCAAAGATCCCTACAAAAGATATCTTGAGAATCAGTTAAGAAAAAACTTTACCCTAAAAGGGGTGCCTGTAAGAATCGTGTTTAGAAAAAAGTAATTATAAGCTAAAAGTACTTTTAATTTTTTCTACATAATCTAATTTTTCCCATGGGAAAAGCTCTACTTCAATGGTCTTTTTAGCACCGTCTGGTGAAACAAAAGTTTTGGTTTTCGTCTCCGGTTTTCTGCCCATATGTCCGTAAGCAGCTGTTTCTGAATATATAGGTGTTCGAAGTTTGAATCTTTGCTCAATGGCATAGGGTTTCATGTCAAAAATATCGTGTAATTTTTCAGCAATTTCTCCATCAGTTAAATCGACCTTTGATGTTCCGTATGTGTTGACGTATAAACCAACAGGTTCAGCTACTCCTATAGCATAAGCCACTTGTACTAAAGCCTCATCTGCTACTCCTGAAGCCACTAAATTTTTAGCAACATGTCTAGTAGCATAAGCTGCAGATCGGTCTACTTTACTTGGGTCTTTTCCAGAAAAAGCACCACCGCCATGTGCACCTTTACCTCCATAGGTGTCAACAATAATTTTTCTACCCGTAAGTCCCGTATCTCCATGTGGTCCTCCGATGACAAAAATTCCAGTAGGGTTAACATGGTATGTGATGTCATCATTAAACAATTGTTGTGTAGATTGAGGAAGTAGGGATTTAACTCTAGGTATTAAAATATGAATCACGTCACTTTTAATTTGTTCAAGCATTTCCTTTTCAGATGCATAGTCATCATGCTGAGTTGACACTACTATGGCGTCAATTTTAACCGGATTGTTCTCATTGTCATATTCAATAGTTACTTGAGATTTAGAATCCGGTCTTAAGTAAGTCATTTGCTTTCCTTCTCTTCTAATCTCAGCTAATTCTTTAAGTAAGAGATGGGATATTTCTAAAGGTAAAGGCATGTAATTATCGGTCTCTCTACTAGCATAACCAAACATCATTCCTTGGTCTCCTGCTCCCTGATCTTCTAGACTTGCTCTTTCTACACCTTGATTGATGTCAGGTGATTGTTCATGAATAGCAGAAAGTACTCCACACGAATTCCCATCAAACATATATTCTCCTTTTGTGTATCCAATTTTGTTAATGGTATCTCTTGCAATTTTTTGCACATCTAAATAGGCCTTAGATTTTACTTCTCCTGCCAACACTACTTGTCCGGTCGTAACAAGAGTTTCGCAAGCTACTTTTGAAGAGGGGTCAAAAGCTAAAAAATGATCAATGAGTGCATCAGAGATTTGATCAGCTACCTTATCGGGGTGACCTTCTGAAACAGATTCGGATGTAAATAGATATGACATATCTTATAAATTAAATTTAAAACATAGAAGGAGAAATCATCATTTTAGCTTTTTTGATGTGGTTGCAAGCAGTCAAATCACTCCACTGTATTAATGGCGCAAATGTAAACAAAAGTCAAAAAGAAAAAATTTATTTCGTTA
>CAZJVX010000167.1:0-3822 GCA_964549345.1 uncultured Flavobacteriales bacterium
TGTATTTTTTAAAGGAAGAACTATCATCTACAAAGATCGTGGGGAAATTTTATTACTAAAATTTGCCCAAGAATTGGAAGAATACGGAATATTAGAAAAAATGCCAGAATTACAGGGCAAGAAGATGACTATCATCATTAACCCTAAAAAGAAATAAAAGATAATAACTACATAATATAAATGTTATGCCTAAAATGAAAACCAATTCCAGTGCCAAGAAGAGATTCAAATTCACTGGTAGTGGAAAAATCAAAAGAAAGCACGCTTTTAAAAGTCATATTTTGACCAAAAAGGCGACTAAAAGAAAAAGAAATCTGACTAAAGCTACTTTGGTAGATAAGTCAGATGTAAAGAACATTAAGTTGCAACTTTGCGCTTAATTGACTTTACGGTTATTAAATGTTAAACCCGAGTTAAAGTCAATATGATAAGAGCTAATATGCCGCTTTAATTCAAAAAACTTAAATTATGCCAAGATCAGTAAATAGTGTAGCAGCCAAGGCAAGAAGGAAAAAAGTATTAAAACAAGCCAAAGGTTACTACGGAAGAAGAAAAAACGTACACACTGTAGCTAAAAACGCTGTAGAAAAAGGTTTACAGTACGCTTACAGAGACAGAAGACAAAAAAAGAGAAACTTCAGAGCACTTTGGATTCAGCGAATTAACGCTGGAGCTAGATTACACGGAATGAGTTATTCTGAGTTTATGGGTAAAATTAGCGACAAGGGTATCCTTCTTAACAGAAAGACTCTTGCGGACTTAGCTATGAACCATCCTGAAGCTTTTAAAGCCGTTGTTGATTCAATAAAATAAATTATTAAATAGTAGTTATTAAACTAGGGGTTCAAATCGGACCCCTTTTTTTGTCCCAATCTCTCATAAAATCCAATTGTTCTAATTCTGTTTTTAAGGAGACACCTGCATTTTGCTGAAGAAGTCGATTTACACAATCGAGTAATTTTTCATTTGATTGAATATGGTCTCTGTAAAAATGCACAAATTTTAGTACCCAAAAGGCATCAAATATGATGAAAAATCGTTTAATTAAAGAAGCATGATTTACCGTGTTCTTTATAAGTTCATTCTTTTGCTTCAACCATGTTTTTTCATTTAAAAATGCTTGGATAGATTTTGGAAAAGCATCATAATCGAGTTCATTTTGCTTAATCAAGTCAATCCATTTTTTAAGTTCCAAAAATGTATTAAATGAATAGGTATATGATAAATCTTTCTTGTTGTTTTTAGCTTCTAACATGGCTCTTCCTGTTCCAAATGGTACTCTGTGTGAAATCCTTGATGAAGGAATCACTTTGGTATTGGTTATTTCTCCAAAATTTTCACCTTTTATCAATTTATTGATGAAATAAAAATCTTCACCCGCTTTTCTACGATTCATACCTCCTTGTCTAGCGTAAGCCAAGGCAGTGAGAGCAAAAGCACTTCCAATGGTATGAAAAGCAAAAGGAAAACCTGTAAAATACAAGGCATTTTTATAATACCTTAAATGCAACTCATAATTACATATTAATTGATAATGATCATCATCAAATTCACCACTTAACGGGTGTTCAAAATGAATTGAAACCGCTGTATTATTGTGTTTTTTGAAATGAATATAAATTGAATTAAGGTAATTTTCTTCTACTATGGTATCAGCATCAAGTCCTACTATAAGTCCATTTTTATTTAGCTGAAGAAATCGGTTTAAAGCTAAATCCATCCCAATTTTTCTACCCCACCCTACACCTGCATGTTTGTGTGCTAGATCCCCCACAAGAAAAGGAATAAGACATATACTTTCACTATTATTCAACTTGGCAAATTCACTAAGTAATGTAAATGTCTCATGATTGTGGTCTTTAATAAAAGGATCTTCAGATATGGAGTGATTGATGATGGCAATGATTTCAACACTAAATTGTATTGCATCTCTTTGTCTAAAAAGAGTTTCTAAAGTAGAAACCACATTTTCTTCATTGTAAATGGGAATTACAATGATGATTTCTAGACCATTAGGTGGACTTTTTGAACAAAATAAATCTAGATGTGGGTAACGTTCAAAATAGTTTTCTACTATGGAGACAAACGATTTTTTACCCATGTGGTTTCTTTTCTACTGTATACTATTCTATCATGTAACCTACTTGGCCTGCCCTGCCAAAACTCCACTTTCATAGGTATGAGGCAAAATCCTCCCCAATGCGGTGGCCTTGGAACAGGAATATTTCTGAATTTTTGCTCATAATAAGTCAGTCTATCTGTTAACTCAGCTCTGTCTTTCAAAATTTTACTTTGATTGGATGCCCAAGCACCAAGCTGACTTGTCCTAGGCCTTGCATTAAAATATTGATCGGAGGTATCTGAACTTACTTTTTCAATTTTGCCTTCAATGCGTATTTGACGCTCTAACTCCCCCCAAAAAACATTAAGAGCACCACGTTTATTTTGGTCTATTTCTTGCCCCTTATTTGAATTGTAATTGGTGTAAAAAATAAAACCATCATCATTAACACCTCTTATATACAGCATTCTAGATGAAACTATTCCATCTTTTGTTGCTGTAGATAAGCAAGCTGCATAAGGATCTAATATTTGACTATCCATTGCTTCTTGAAACCAAACTGCATACTGCTGAAATGGATCATCAGATGCCATATCCTCCGAGAAGGGTTTATCAGCGAAATCTCTTCTTACGGTACTAATGTAATTTTTAACGTTATCTATTGACATCGATCAAAAATAACTAATTTAGAAGAATGAAAGCGGAAAGATCATCAATTTTAGGCATTATTCCTTCCAGATTTAACTCCACAAGATTAGAGGGTAAGCCGCTAATGAAAATTGGTGATAAAACGATGATTCAGCATGTGTATGAAAATTGTGCAAACGTTTTAGACCACCTAGTAGTTGCAACCGATGATCAACGAATCTTTAATGAAGTAAAAGGGTTTAATGGGAATGCTGTAATGACTAACAAAGCTCATTTAACAGGAACAGATAGGTGTCTAGAAGCAGTCCATCTATGGGAGGAAAATCAAAATAAAACATTCAGTTTGGTATTTAATATACAAGGAGACGAACCTTTTATTCATGAGGACCACCTACATCAATTGATATCCTGTTTTGAGGATAACAAAACTGAAATTGCTACGTTGGCTATAAAAGTTAGCGACTCAAAAGAATTAAAAGAGGGCAAAGTGTATTTGGTGAAAGACAACACAGATTTTGCCATGTACTTTAGTCGTTTCCCCATTCCATTCAATAGGGATATGGCTAAAGAAGATTGGATAAAGCACACCGATTATTACCAACACATTGGATTATATGGGTTTAAAAGAAATATATTAAAAAAATGTGGTGTCCTACATGAAAGTACTCTTGAAAATACAGAAAAACTAGAGCAACTAAGGTGGATGGAAAATGGAATGAAAATTAAGATTGGAATAACTAATCAACCTTCTTTTGGAGTGGATACACTAGAGGATCTTGGAAATGCTCGCAAAAAATATGCATCAATTTTAAATTAAAGATATTGAAATCTAGAATTAATAGAATTATTCAAAAGGAAGTTGAAGCCATTCAAAATATACCCATTGACGGTATAGTTGAAAGTGTAATCGATGTTCTCTACAAAAGAATTCATAAAAAAAAAGGGAAACTGATAGTAAGTGGTATGGGAAAAGCAGGTCAAATTGGGATGAACATAGCTACTACTTTGTCTTCTACTGGTACACCTGCTATTTTTTTACATCCAAGTGAAGCGCAACACGGGGACTTGGGAATTGTACAAGAAAATGATGTGCTTCTTTTAATCTCTAATTC
>CAZJVX010000168.1:0-3815 GCA_964549345.1 uncultured Flavobacteriales bacterium
TTTTGGAAAAACAATGGGAAATTTTCTCCCATCTCTCATTAGAGTACAGGCATTCTAAAGAAAGCCAAGATTGGTTTTATAAAGTAGGTTATACCCCATTATTCTTTGCCCCCATCCCAAATTCTGCTTTTGATAAATCAATTAATTACCAAACTTCATTCACCTTAGGAGTTGGCTTTAAATTTTAATTATGTATAAAGTTAAATACTACATAATCATTTTGACAATTTCTCTTGTTGGCTGCAAGAAAGAAATTTTCGACTCATCGAATAATATGGTAGGCTGTACAGATCTTAACGCAATCAATTATTCATACAACGTGGACTTTGAAGATAACTCTTGCCAATATGCCTACATAAATCAATATGAAGTTTCTTACTACCCAGAAGACAACCCAAATTCATCCATTCCTTTTGTGAATTCCTGGGATATCCCAGGGACAGGGGCAAATGCTGATCTTTTGTTAAAAGTAAAATTTAAGGATTCTTCAAATTATCTTTTTTCTTCTCCAATTTTAGACGATCAATCACCTAATAGCGCTGCATACTGGACAGCTCCCGTTGAATTCAAATTATTAAATACGGATTACCAATGGGAATTATATGATCATGATGTAACTAATAGTAATGAATTCATTGACTCTGGTTCATTTAATCCTATAGAAATAGCAAGCAATTTTAAAATAACGGTTTACGGAAAGAATCCACCTGCTAATAGAACCCAGTTGGTACTACATTACCAATTAGGCGATTAATCTTCTGTAAAATAGCAGCATTGAAATTAAGCTAAAAAATAAATTTGGAAACCATACTGCAAACATAGTATTCCACCCAATATTAACAGCAGCAACTGTAGTCATTTTCATAAAAAATATATACACTAGTCCACACCCCAAGCCAATTACTAAATTTTTACCAACCCCTTCTCTTGACTTAACAGATGCAACAGATACTCCTATTAATGTTAAAATGTAAGCCGCAAAAGGATATGCAGTTCTTTCATATCTACTAATATCAATTTGAGCAATTGCATTTCCTTTTTGTTCTTCTTTAAGTCTATACCTTAAAAGTTCTGGTGTTGTCATGGCAAAAGTTATTTCTGCTCTTTGTCCTAAATCTTTCAAATTAAAATTCAACATCGTATCAATCAGTTCTTGCATATAAATCTCATCATTTACATCACCCAACTTCCTAATAAAAACATTTTTTAAAATCCAATGATTAGACAAACTGTCTCCTACGGCTCTTTCTACTTGCATATCACTTTTTAAAACCCAATCCCCTTCCGATATTTCTTCCCAATTTTCAACCCATAATCTTCTCACATTTGTAGTATTACCTAAAAATTGTCTATAACTTACAATTGTTCCTTTTTCTAACTCCAAGTGAGCATCTCTAAAATTTACATTATACTTTGTGAATTGATTTTCAAAGTCTAATCTATTTTTATTCGCATGAGGAGCTACATAATGATTCATCAAAACTGAAATGACAAGAAGAAAAGTGGATGCCAAGATGTATGGCCTTGAAAATCGCCAGAAGCTAACTCCATTACTTAAAATTGCTATTATCTCTGATCGTTGAGCCATAAAACTGGTAAACCATAAAACGGACAAAAAAATGATTAGTGATGAAAACAGATTAGCATAATGAATAAAAAAGTAAGGATAGTAATCTGTAACTATTTTTAGAAAAGTCAAGTTATTTTCAGGGCTCATAAAGTCCTTCAATTTCTCCGAAACATCAAAAATGATAGAAATGCTCATGACAACTGCAATCATGAATACATAAGTCCCTAAAAACTTCTTTATAATATACCAGTCTAGTTTTTTCAAATCTTAGAGCCTATGAACGAGTTTAGACACCATTTTATTCTTCCATTCATGAAAATTTCCATCAATAATTTTTATTCTAGCTTCTTTAACCAGCCACAAGTAGAATGTTAGGTTATGAATACTAGCTATTTGAGCGCCCAATAATTCTTTTGAACTAATTAAGTGTCTGAGATAAGCCTTAGAATACATCAAATCAACAGTTGCTTTCCCATTCGGATCAATTGGAGATAAATCATTTTCCCATTTTTTGTTTTTTATATTGATGATTCCTTCTGATGTAAAAAGCATTCCATTTCTAGCGTTTCTAGTAGGCATAACACAGTCAAACATATCAACTCCTAGCGCAATACACTCCAAAATATTTACTGGAGTGCCCACACCCATTAAATATCGAGGTTTGTCTTCAGGTAAAATAGCACACACTTCATCTGTATGCTTGTACATTAATTCAGCAGGTTCACCAACCGATAATCCACCAATGGCATTTCCAGGCATATCGAAACTTGCAATTACTTCTGCACTTTTTTTTCTTAAATCAGAGTAGGTACTTCCCTGCACTATAGGGAATAAACTTTGATTGTAACCGTATTTTGACGGAGAAGAATTAAAATGATCCACGCATCTTTTTAACCAACGATGAGTCATATGCATAGATGTATTTGCGTAATTAAAATCACAAGGATAGGGTGTACACTCGTCAAATGCCATGATAATATCTGCCCCAATAGATTTCTGTATATCCATTGCATTTTCCGGTGTAAAAAGATGTTTTGAGCCATCAATATGAGACCTAAAACTAACTCCTTCTTCTGTTATTTTTCTTCTTTCAGATAAACTATATACTTGATATCCTCCAGAGTCTGTTAAAATGGGTTTATTCCATGAAATAAATTGATGTAGGCCTCCTGACTTTTCAAGTAAATCAATACCTGGTCTAAGATAGAGGTGATACGTATTTCCTAAAATAATTTCTGCCTTTACATTTCTTGAAAGTTCTTCCTGAGAAACTGCTTTTACTGTACCCGCAGTTCCAACAGGCATAAAAATGGGAGTTAAGATTTCCCCGTGATCGGTTTGTAAGGTACCAGCTCTTGCTTTTGAAAACTCATCTTTGGAATGAAGTTTAAAGTTCATAAAAATGTGAATAAAGTTGAATGTGACAAATATATGCAAGATAATTAAGCGATAATTTTAAATTAACTTACTGTTTTGGAGATTAAGGAAGTTGTTTTATCTATAGTAGTTGTGTGCTTTTTAGCACAGTTGTTTTTTATGCTGTTTTTTTATTTAAGAGTATCTATACATAAAAATAATCAAGACAAAAAAACTCAGGAAAAAACATCACTAATCATATGTGCTCGTAATGAAAAAGAAAACCTTGAGCAACACCTGGAGAGCTTCTTAAAACAAGATTACAATGACTTTGAATTAATTGTAGTCAATGACAGGTCTTGGGATAACAGTATCGAATTTCTAAATAACATGGCATTGAAATACCCCAAACTCAGGGTTGTAGACATCCCAGACGATAAAACCGATCATTTTGGAAAGAAATTTGCCCTTACTTTAGCAATTAAGGCTGCTAAATATCAGCAACTACTGTTAACTGATGCTGATTGTAGACCCAAAGCGGATAAGTGGATTCATAAAATGATTAATTCGTTTGATGAATCTACTGATGTAATTTTAGGTGCTAGCACGTACGAAAAAAGGAAGGGCATACTCAATAAGCTCATCCGGTTTGACACTGCTATGATCGCTGTAAATTATTTAAGCTTTGCAAAAGCTGGAATGCCATACATGGGCGTTGGAAGAAATTTAGCCTACAAAAAGAAATCTTATGAATTAGCAAAAGGGTTTAAATCCCATTATTACCTTGCTTCAGGTGATGACGATTTATTGGTCAATCAAATAGCAAATAAAAAAAATACCAAAATCGTATTAGATGAAGAAAGCATCACTATATCCAAACCAAAAGAAA
>CAZJVX010000169.1:0-3787 GCA_964549345.1 uncultured Flavobacteriales bacterium
GTGCCTCAAAATATGCGGACTCTTTTTTTGTTTACTAGAAACTAATGAAAGGTAACCATTAACTTTTCTATAAACAAATTTTTCATATAATTTATTGCCTTTATCTGTTAAAATCAAATAGGAATGGGAGCCAAACAACTTATTCTTTTCTTCTCTGTATAAATTGATTAAATTCAATAAATTAGGTGTTAAGGGGATTAATCGTTGCTTATTTCTTTTTCCAGTGACTTTAATCTCATTCACACCTACATCTTTTTCTTTGATGTTAATTAGTTCCGATAGCCGAATACCAGTTTGGTAAAAAAGAGTCATTATTAACTGATCTCTTATACCCTCAATATTATTATTGAAATTATCATTACTAAACAATTTTGATATATCATCTTCTTTTACGAACACGGGCAATCTCTTTGCTAATTTTGGAGTTTCCAGTAAATGAACAGGAGAGCTATTTAATATGCCTTTTTTTAATAAGAATTTAAAAAAAGATTTAATAGCACTTATTTTTCTTGAGACTGTAGATCTGGCCAGATTGTTTTCGATCAAAGTAACCATGTAGGACCTTGCGTGTATTAAATCTATTTTTTCAATTGGTAAGCCATAAACTGAATTCAGATAATTTAAAAAGTCATCAAGGTCTTTTTTATAAGATGTTAAGGTATGAGCAGAATATCTTTTCTCCAGTTCAAGGTAGTTTAAGAAGCTATTGATATTTGTATATTCCATATAAAAAAAAAGGGGAACCAAAGGCTCCCCTAATAATACGTTTTAAAAACAAAAATGTTATTCAGCTGATTTTAATTTTTCAACATACTGGGCCTTTATAACCTCTTGTCGTCTAACTACTGACTTCTTGATATACTCTTTTCTAGTTCTAAGTTGTTTAAGAACGCCTGTTCTTTCAAATTTCTTTTTGTATTTCTTGAGTGCTTTTTCTATTGACTCTCCTTCTTTTACTGGAATTTGTAGCATTTATCTAAAATTTTGGATTGCAAACTTAATGATAAAATCAATATCCACAAATTAATTGATATTAATTAGAAAGCAGTGATCTAGAAATAACTAATTTTTGAATTTCAGAAGTACCTTCCCCAATCGTTGCCAATTTTGAATCTCTATAAAATTTCTCTACTGGATACTCTTTGATATATCCATATCCACCAAATACTTGCACAGCTTCGTTTGCAATAGCTACAGCTACTTCAGACGATTTATATTTAGCCATAGCTGAATATTTATTAGCATCTCCTCCGTTCATTAGCACATCTGCCGCTTTATACAATAGTAGTTTTGATGCTTCTAGCTCTGTTGCCATATCCGCAAGCTTGAATGACACACCTTGAAACTTAGAAATGGGCTTACCAAATTGCTCTCTTTCTTTAGCGTAAGCGATAGAAGCATTCATAGCCCCTTCAGCCATACCGATAGAAAGTGCACCAATTGAAATTCTTCCACCGTCTAGAATTTTCATGGACTGAATAAATCCTTCTCCAATTTTGCCAAGGATATTGTTTTTATGAACTCGGCAATTATCAAAAATGACTTCCGCGGTTTCGGAAGCTCTCATCCCTAGTTTATCTTCCTTCTTTCCTCCACTGAAACCTGGTGTTCCACGCTCCACTGCAAATGCAGTCATGCCATGTGAATCCAGCAACTCTCCAGTTCTAGCAATTACCACAATGATATCACCTGTTTTACCATGAGTAATGAAATTCTTAGTTCCATTGATTACCCAGTGATCACCGTCTTCAACTGCAGTGCATTTCATCCTCATGGCATCAGATCCTGTGTTGGGCTCTGTTAATCCCCAAGCCCCAATCCATTCACCTGAAGCTAATTTAGGCAACCATTTATTTTTCTGCTCTTTATTCCCAAACTTTAGAATATGATTTGTGCAAAGCGAATTATGAGCTGCTATGGACAACCCTATTGATCCACAAACTTTTGATATTTCTGCAATGACAGCAATGTATTCAAAATAACTCAACCCTGCTCCACCATACTCTTCAGGAACAAGAACTCCCATTAATCCAAGTTCACCTGCTTTTTTAAACAACTCCTTGGGAAAATGCTGTTCTTCATCCCATTTTCTCACATTAGGCCTGATTTCTTTTTCTGTAAAATCTTTGACCATTTGGGCTATCATGTTATGATCGTCTGTAAAACTAAAATTCATAAATACTAATATTTTACTATGCTAGTTATGTTTGATGTAAATTCCTCTAAACGTTTTCTTCCTTCAAGAAAAGCCAACTCAACAACAAAGGAAAAACCTAGAATTTCGGCACCTTGTGATTGTATTAATTTTGCTGCGGCCACGGCTGTCCCACCTGTTGCTAATAAATCATCATGTATTATTACTTTATCTCCAGTTCTAACTGCATCAATATGCATTTCAATTTCAGCAGTTCCATATTCAAGGTCATATGTTACAGACACTGTTTTGTAGGGCAATTTTCCCTTCTTTCGAATTAATACAAATCCTGATTTATTTTTCATTGCAGCAGGAAATCCAAATAAGAACCCTCTACTTTCAATTCCTGCAATATGAGTTACACCCTCAGGAAGAGATAAGCAAAATTCATTAACAATTTCTTCAGATAATGATGGATCATCTAAAATGGGCGTAATGTCTTTAAAAACTATGCCTTTTTTAGGGAAATCTTCCACATCTCTTATCGTATCATTAATCTTTTCCTTAAGGTTCAATGTAGTCTTTTAATCTAATGAAATATAGGGTACAATTTTACGGTATAAATCATCATTTACCAAATGAATTTGTTTGATTTTAGGTAAAGAATCATATTCCCCGTGCTGGACCTTGTAATTCAATATTGCATTTGCTAAGTTCCAGCTTATATATGGATGAGTCGCTAGCTCTTTTTTAGAAGCATCGTTGATATTTATTTTATTCAATTTTAAAGAATCTAACATAAGTTTTGGTTTAATTTCTTCAACTAAGCTATCATTAAGTCCATATATTTCTGATAATTGGTTTTTAGAAACAAATCCTCCCAACAATCTTCTGTATTTCACAATTCTATTTGCTCTTTTAGATCCTATTCCCTTTAATGATTTCCATTGATTCGTATCTGCCGTATTCATATTAATGTAGATTATTTTTAACTCTGTTGTGTTTTTTGGCTTTGACAGCAGTGTTAACTCATCTAAATCGATTAGCACCTTAGCTTCATCTATTTTCGATACAGATTTATTATTAAAGTGTTCTTTGATATTAGAGACAGAATGTTTTAAAAAATAACAATGGTATCCATCTTGCTTCATGTAGTACAAACTATCATAGAGCAAATTGAGCTGATAATTTGGCTTTTCCAGCTGATAAATTTTAAAAAAATGTTGTTTTGATTTTTCTATTCTCAATGCAGCTTCAAACTTGACAACAGAATCCAATAAGTTTTTGTGAAAATCATCCAATACATAACAACTAAATAATTGCTCTTTGGATTTAAAACCTCCTAGTTTTTTTTTAAACTTTAAAACTGTTGTGATTTGTTTTTCACTTAATCCTATGGACTTCCAATCGTTTCGAATCCAATCATTTGGATTTTTATCTAATTCATTAATATTTGTTGCATAACCAACCTTATTATTAATAGATTGCTTTTTATCAATCTTTACAAACTCAAGAGGAAGAATTTTTTGATTATTAATTACAGAATTATGAAATAGCTTATAAAGCGCAAGAAATCCTACGATAAATAACAGGAATAAAATTCCCTTGCGTTGAGAAGAAGTGTAGGAGAAACTCAAAATAAATCCAAATTGG
>CAZJVX010000170.1:0-3782 GCA_964549345.1 uncultured Flavobacteriales bacterium
AACATACTAAACAACATGAAGAACTTGGATTTATTGCTATAGAAAACTCATTGGCGGGAAGTATTTTGCCTAACTACGCTTCCATCAAACAATACGATCTGCATATCATTGGTGAGACTTATATGCCTATATCACACCAACTCATGGTTTATCCCGGAACTCAGTTGAATGAGATTGAGGAAATATGGTCGCATCCCATGGCACTGCGACAGTGTCAAGCTTTTATTAATCAAAATTCTACTAAAAAAACTGTTGAAAAAGAAGATACAGCAAAGAGCGCTGCACAGATCAAAGAAAACAAACTAAAAAACGTTGCTGCAATTGCAAGTAAAACAGCTGCACGAATCTATGAATTAGATGTTATTGAAACTAATATTGAAACTTTCTCCAATAATTTTACTCGATTTCTTCTTATTTCAAAAGAAAAGGAATTTTCAACGGCTTCCAATAAAGCTACGCTCTGTTTTTCTGTAAACCATGATATTGGTAGCCTTTCAAAAGCATTAGCTTGTTTGGCAGAAAATAAGATTAACCTCACTAAAATTCAATCTTTTCCTGAAATGGGCAAAACATGGGAGTATTTTTTCTATATAGATATTCTATTTGGTGGTGAAGACGTATTTCAATCTGCTTTTAACCAACTTAAGAAAACCGTTAACGAGCTTTATTTTCTAGGAAAATATGAAAATAACTTAATTTCTTAATATGATGGAACCTGCAAATCGAATTCAACATATTGAAGAATATTATTTTTCTAAAAAACTGAGAGAAATTGAAGTATTAAGAAACAGTGGAATTGAAATCATAAATGCAGGAGTTGGAAGTCCTGATTTACATCCTCACGAGAGTGTTTTAACAGCACTAAATCATGCTCTCCAAGAACCAAATGCTCATCAATATCAAAGTTATAAGGGTATTCCAGAGTTAAGGAAAGCAATTTCATCCTGGTACAAAAATTATTACAATGTAACGCTTAATCCTGAAAAAGAAATTTTACCGCTTATCGGATCTAAAGAAGGGATAATGCATATTTCACTGGCATTTCTGAATAAAGGTGATCAAGTATTAGTGCCCAATCCAGGTTACCCCACATATGCTTCAGCATCCAAAATAGTAGAAGCAGATATCATCTGCTATGATCTCTCACCAGAAAACAATTGGCTACCCAATTTAGCTTCAATTGAATCAAACAACCTATCAAAGGTTAAGATCATGTGGATTAACTATCCTAATATGCCAACTGGTGCCAATGCAACTGTAGAAGATCTGGAAAAAATTGCTGCATTTGGAAAAAAACATAATATCTTAATTTGCCATGACAATCCATATAGTTTTATTTTAAATCAAAAACCAATAAGTCTACTTGAAATAAATGAATACAAGTCACATGTTTTAGAATTGAATTCATTAAGCAAATCTCACAATATGGCAGGTTGGAGATTAGGTATGGTTGCAGGAAATGAAGATGTAATCAAAAGCATTCTAAAGGTAAAAAGCAACATGGATTCAGGTATGTTTTTTGCCACACAAAAGGCTGCTGTCAAGGCGCTTTCACTTGAGAGTGATTGGTATAACAATCTAAATAAAACATATGAATCAAGAAGAAAATTAGCTTGGGAAATTTGTGATGAGTTAGATCTAGATTTTGATAAATCATCATCAGGAATATTTATTTGGGGGCGAATACGATCTTCAAATTCATGTGATTTGACTTTTACCGACAAATTACTTCATAATCATGGTGTTTTTATAACCCCTGGTAGCATATTTGGCAGCAATGGTAAAGGTTTCGTAAGGATGTCACTATGCTTAAATGAAATCACACTTAATACGATTTTAAATCGAATACAAAAAAAATGATTTTAACCATAATTGGAATTGGATTAATTGGCGGATCCATGGCAATGGAACTGAGACAGAAGAAATTTTGTAATAAAATCATCGGAGTAGATTTAAATAAAGAGCATCAAAAAAAAGCGATCCATTACGGGTTAGTGGATGAAATATGTGAACTACAAAAAGGTGTTGAAAAAGCTGATTTTATCATCATTTCAACTCCAGTAAATGTAAGTCCTGATATACTTCAAAATGTATTGGACAGGATTAACAATCAAATTGTAATTGATGTAGGTTCTACGAAGGAAAAAATCATTGAAAAAATCCATTTACACCCTAAACGAAAACAGTTTGTAGCTACTCATCCCATTGCGGGAACAGAATTTTCAGGACCAGATGCAGCTCAAGTTGGACTTTTTAAAAATAAGATCAATATTATTTGTAACAAGGAAGAATCAAGCAAGTATGCTATTGATAAAACTATTGAGCTGTATAATCATTTGGAGATGCAAAATATCTTCATGAACGCACAAGACCATGATATACACAGTGCCTACGTTTCACATATCTCTCATATAAGTTCCTTCTGTCTTGCACTTAGCGTAATGGATAAAGAAAAAGATGAAAAAAACATTTTGAATATGGCAGGAAGTGGTTTTGAGTCCACGGTTAGGTTGGCTAAATCAAATAAAGAAATGTGGACACCTATTTTTACAGAAAACAAAAATAATATATTAGCTGTGTTGAATGACTATATTGAAAAGCTTCAAGATTTTAAAGACGCTATTGCCAAAAATGATAAAGAAGAATTAAACAGTCTCATACATAAAGCTAACGGAATAAAGAAAATACTGGACAAATGACAATCAACCTGAGTACCCCATCTAATTGGCCTATCCATTTCAATAAACCCCTGATTATTGCTGGACCATGCAGTGCAGAGTCGGAAGAACAAATGTTAGCTACTGGAAATGCTTTAAAGTCTCATCAAAACATACTGTTTAGAGCAGGTGTTTGGAAACCTAGAACAAGACCTAATAACTTTGAAGGGATTGGTAGGATTGGTTTAACCTGGTTAAAAATCGTTAAAGAAGAAACCGGATTAGCAACAACAACTGAAGTTGCTAATGCATTTCACGTAGAAGAAGCCTTAAAACATGATGTAGATGTGCTTTGGGTTGGTGCAAGAACAACGGTAAATCCTTTTGCAGTTCAAGAAATAGCCAATGCACTTAAAGGTGTAGACATACCACTCATGATAAAGAACCCAATAAATCCAGAAGTCAATTTATGGGTTGGTGCAATAGAACGGTTTGCGGATGCTGGTTTGACAAAACTTGCGGCCATTCATAGAGGTTTTTTTGCTTACAACAACACCAAATACAGAAACATTCCTCAGTGGCAGTTAGCCATAGAATTAAGAAGAAGAATCCCAGGAATACCCATGATTTGTGACCCAAGTCATATTGCCGGTAAAAGTAGCCTTATTCATGAGGTTTCGCAAAAAGCAATTGACATGAACTATGATGGTTTAATGATTGAAACACATATCAATCCAGAAAAAGCATTAAGCGATAATAACCAACAGGTAACACCTAAACAATTGAACGAGATTTTAGCAAAATTGGTCGTTAGACATGCTAAAATTGAAGACCCTATATTCAAATCCTCCCTAGATCAGTTGAGAATTGAAATAGATGACTTAGACAACGAATTAGTAGATGTATTGAAAAGAAGAATGAATGTAGCTGAAAAAATTGGAATCCATAAAAAAGAAAATAAAGTTACCATACTTCAATCAAACAGATGGGAAGAGTTATTAAAAACTAGAATTCAACATGGTGTAGATAATGGATTAACAGAAGAGTTCATGAATAAAGTTCTTAAAGCCATTCACCAGGAGTCCATAAATAGACAAACTAAAGTGATGAATAAATAATTCAGCC
>CAZJVX010000171.1:0-3723 GCA_964549345.1 uncultured Flavobacteriales bacterium
TCAACTTCATCCATCATTTCAGAAGTTACACTATCAAGTGAATCTGACATCATTTCCATTTCATTTACTGCAGAGTCAACAGTAGCTTCGATTTCTTCAAGAGCTTGATCTACAATGGCATCTAACTCTGCCTCCATCTGAGCTTCTAACTCTGCTTCTGAAACACCACTACCGCAAGAAAATGCAAGCAAAGCAAGTGGTAATATCCAAAATTTTTTCATGTTTTGTTAAGTTTAAATTTGCAAATTAAGGTTCAAAACTAAACTATTTTTGCGAATAGAGAAGAAAATCAGTTAATAATCTGTTAAACCTTCATGATATCCTCTTCTTTTACAGAAACTAATTCATCTACTTTTGTAGAATAAGAATTGGTTAAGTTTTGTACATCGAGCTCTGCATTTTTAACAGCGTCTTCGCTTAACCCTTCGTCTTTAAGCGATTTAACCATATCATTAGCATCTTTCCTTTGAGTTCTTAAACTGACTTTGGCATTTTCGCCCTCAGCCCTTGCTCTTTTCACAAGATCTTTTCTTCTTTCTTCTGTAAGTACGGGAACAGAAATTATAATAACTTCTCCATTATTTTGTGGATTCAATCCCAAGTTAGCATTAATAATGGCTTTGGTAATTTCATCTAGTAGACTTTTTTCCCATGGTTGAACAGTTAGTGTTCTTGGGTCTAATGTACTTATATTTCCAATTTGAGATAAAGGAGTTGGAGAGCCATAATAGTCCACTCTGACTGTATCTAACATGGAAGGGTTTGCTCTTCCTGCTCGAATTTTGCTCAATTCTGAATTTAAATGAGAAATGGCTTTCTTCATTCCATCTTCAGCTTCTTCTAAAATCATGTTTATTTCTTCCATAATGTTTATTTAAACCTTAACTAAAGTTCCTATTTCTTCACCTGTAACCACTTTTTTAAGGTTGCCCGTCTTATTCATATTAAATACGATAACAGGCAATTCATTTTCTTTACAAAGTGTGAATGCAGTCATATCCATGACTTTTAGGTTTTTCTCGTAAGCTTCGTCAAAAGTTATAGTGTCAAATTTTTTGGCTGAAGCATTTTCCTCAGGATCCTTATCATAAATACCATCAACCCTTGTTCCTTTTAGAATCACTTCTGCATCAATTTCTATTGCTCTAAGGGAAGCCGCAGAATCGGTGGTAAAAAAAGGATTTCCAGTACCAGATCCGAAAATAACTATTCTACCCTTTTCTAAATGTCTTACTGCTTTTCTTTTAATGAAGGGTTCTGCAATTTGTTTCATTTCAATAGCAGACTGTAAGCGAGTGAATAAACCTACAGATTCTAATGCGGCTTGTAAAGCCATACTATTAATCATGGTAGCTAACATACCCATGTAATCTCCTTGGGTTCTTTCCATTCCACCTCGCTCTGCTTGAACACCCCTAAATATGTTTCCTCCACCAATTACAATACCAATCTCAACACCTAGATCAGCAATCTCTCTAATTTCCTCTGCATATTGCATTAATCTATTATTGTCAATTCCAAATTGCTTATTTCCCATTAAGGCTTCTCCACTAAGTTTGAGTAAGATTCTTTTATATTTCATATAATATTTAATTTTTAGAGCAAAAAAAAGAGAGCTTAAAGCTCTCTAAATATAGATAATGTTATTAAATCGAAAGCGAATAACGCTTAAAATCTGTGACTTTAAGATCTGGGTTGCTTTCTTTTAAAAACTGAGAGACTGTTTTTTTATTATCTCTTATAAAGGCCTGATTTAATAATGTAGTTTCTTTAAAAAACTTATTCAATCTACCTTTAGCAATTTTTTCAGCCATTTGCTCTGGCTTACCTTCTTGAATAGCTAAGTCTTTTCCTATTTCAATTTCTCTTTCAATAACTTCTTGTGGTACTGATTCTTGATCTAGAGCAATAGGGTTCATTGCTGCAACTTGCATAGCTACTTGTTTACCTTCATCTTCTGCATCAGCTGTGAGACCAACCATAGATGCGATCTGATTACCAGGATGATTATATGCCACTACTTTTTCAGCTGAAATTCTTTCAAAATAAGAGATTTCTATTTTTTCGCCAATAACACCACTTTGCTCCGTTATTTTTTCAGCAACTGAAAGGTCAGATCCTATGTAATTTGAGTTTAATAGGTCATCTAAACTTGAAGAGCTATTTGTTATAGCTAAGTCTAATATTGCATTTGCAAAGTTTCCAAAATCATTGTTCTTTGCAACAAAATCAGTTTCACAATTAAGACAAATAAGATATCCTGTATTCCCAGAAGATTTAGAGATTACTAATCCTTCTTTAGCATCTCTATCCCCTCGTTTTGCAGCAATTTTTTGACCCTTCTTTCTTAGAAAATCGATTGCTGCTTCTAAATCACCGTTTGATTCTTGCAAAGCTTTTTTGCAATCCATCATTCCTGCACCGGTTTTTTTTCTTAATTCATTTACGTCTTTAGCAGTAATATTCATTTTTAAATGTTTTATAAAATCAAATTTATTCTTCCGATTTTTCAGCAACTACAGCTTCTTTTTCGGCTTTCTCTTTAGCTAGTTTTTCTTTGTTTTGTTTTCTTTCTCCCAAACCTTCCTTAATAGAATCACATAAATGACCAACGATTAAATCAATTGATTTTGTAGCGTCATCATTAGATGGTATTAAAAAGTCAATGCCTTCAGGACTAGAATTCGTATCTACCATAGCAAAAACGGGGATGTTTAAGTTTTTTGCCTCTGCTAAAGCAATGTGTTCCTTCTTTACATCAACTATAAAAATAGCAGCAGGTAATCTGTTCATATCCGATACACTTCCAAATACCTTACCAATTTTTTCTCTCTGTCTAGTCAATTGTAGTCTTTCTCTCTTTGACATGGTGTCTGCTGTACCATCTTTCATCATTTTATCAATAGAAGACATTTTTTTAACTGTCTTTCTAGTGGTTTTGAAATTGGTAAGCATACCCCCTGGCCATCTTTCTGTAATGAAAGGCATATTTACTTCAGTTAGCTTAGATGAAATAATTTCTTTAGCTTGCTTCTTAGTTGCTACAAATAGAATTTTTCTACCTGACTTTGCAATTTGTTTCATCGCATTAGATGCTTCCTCGAGCTTTACTAATGTTTTATTAAGGTCGATTACGTGAATACCTTTTTTTTCATCGAAAATATATGGAGCCATACTTGGGTTCCACTTTCTTTTAAGATGCCCGAAATGCACTCCCGCATCAAGCATTGTTTCAAAAGTTACTTTTGACATTTTGTTTACTTTCCTTTTACTGTTTTACTTTTAATCAGCAGATATGAAGTAGCAATTAAAAATTGGTCTCCATACCTTAGATACTAAACAACGTACCCTGGTACGTTTTATAAAATTATCTTTTACTAAACTGAAATTTCTTTCTTGCTTTAGGTTGTCCTGGTTTTTTACGCTCAACCATTCTTGGGTCTCTTGTCATTAAACCTTCAGCTTTTAACATTGGTTTATAATCAGCATTAATTTCTACCAACGCTCTAGAAATAGCTAATCTAATCGCTTCTACTTGACCAGTAGTTCCACCACCATTTACATTTATTATTGCATCATATTTTCCTGATGTTCCAGTTAAAGCAAAAGGTTGATTTATTTTATACTGAAGTACATCTGTGGAAAAATAGTCTTTTTGATCTCTTTTATTGATAGTGATTTTTCCTTTACCATCTTTTAAGTAAACTCTTGCTACCGATGATT
>CAZJVX010000172.1:0-3710 GCA_964549345.1 uncultured Flavobacteriales bacterium
CAGAAGAATCATCAGAACTAGATGTAATGGTAGTATCTGCTTCTAAATTTGAACAAAAACTTGAAGAAGTCACGGTATCAGTAGATGTAATAGGAGCAAAATTAATTGATAGTAAAAATTGTGTCACATTAGCCGATGTAATAAGAAATGCTCCAGGAGTTCAGTTAATAGACGGTCAATTGAATATACGCGCAGGTAGTGGATGGAGTTATGGAACTGGAAGTAGGGTGCTAGTAATGGTAGATGATATGCCCATTTTATCAGCTGACCAAGGAGAAGTAGAATTCAACCTAATTCCTATGGAAAACATTGAACAAATGGAGATTATAAAAGGGGCGTCATCTTCACTTTATGGGTCATCGGCCTTAAATGGTGTTGTTAACATTAAAACAAAAATGCCTTCTATAGATCCCAAAACTACTGTTCGTTCTTTTGTTGGGCTTTGGGATAATCCTGCAGATTTAAGAAATAAATGGTGGGGTGATACTACTCGCGTGAGGTCAGGTTTAAGTTTAACACACTCTAGAAAAATTAAGAATTTTAATATGGTCTTATCTGCCAGTCATTACAATGATATGGGCTATATACAAACTGTAAATAATGTACAAACGAGATTAGCAGCTAACACCAAATTGGTTTATGATAACGTTACTTTTGGTTTAAATGCCAATTTTATGCAAAGAGAAAGTGGAATGTTTACCATGTGGGAGAGCGATTCTAATACTTATGTTCCACTAGATGGAACAGACCTCCCTAATAGAGGTTTAAGATTTTACATAGATCCATCTGTAACTATATATCAAAACTTTTTCAAACATACTTTGAGATCTAGGATAATGCGAAGAGATATTTTATATAATTCAAGTGGTTCAAACTATATTACATCACTTCTTACATTTAATGAATACCAAAATCAATACCAAACTGATGAAACCACAATTACTAGTGGACTTACTTTAACTACACTGATGGGCAAAACCCCAAATAATAGGTCTTACAATGGTCAAATTAAGGGTACAAATGTTAGTGCATATACACAACTAGATCATAAAATCGGTAAGATAAGTATTTCTACTGGAGCTAGATACGAGTATTTTGATTTAGATACTATTAAAATTGGTAAACCAGTATTTCGAGGAGGTTTGAATTATGAGTTGTCAAAAGGATTTAATATAAGATCTTCTTTTGGGCAGGGCTTTCGCTTTCCTACCATTACAGAACTTTTTTTGCAGGGCGATATTGGTCCAGTTAACTTGTATCGAAATTCAAATTTAAAGCCTGAGTCTGGATGGACAGCTGAAATAGGGCTAAAAAAAGTATTAAAAATCAGGGATTTTAAGGGATATATCGATTTAGTAGGTTTTGTGATGGAGTATAATGATATGATGGAGTTTACTATGGGTATATGGGGTCCAGAGTCTGATAATTTATATGGTTTAGGCTTTAGTTCAAAAAATGTAGGAAAAACCAGGATTCCAGGAATTGAATTAACCATTAATGGTGCTGGTAAAATTACTGATAATTTGGATATAAGAATATTGAGTGGGATTACATATTCATATCCTTATTCTGTATTACCCAACAACCCCTATGACTATTTACCTGACAATTTATCATTTACTCAGAATTCTTTGGCTAATATTGTTTTAAATGGAAATAATGATTCTACATACACGTTTGTTAATACAAGCTCTGATAGTTCGGGTATGTTGAAATATAGAAATCACTTTACCACTAGATTAGATTTTGAACTGATTTTTAAAGACAAATTCACATTCGGTTTCTCCCATCAGTACAGTTCTAGAATGGCTAATATTGATTATGCATTTGTTTCTCCTATTTTTAATACTCCACCAATGGGTATTCCAACAGTAGATTTAGGTATAAACAGAACACTTGATAAACTAAATACTGGATACCATTTGTTCGATGTGCGTCTTAAATACAATATTAACGAAGTGTTTACACTGGGATTTCTGTGTGAAAATCTGCTTAACAAATCCTATTTAATTAGACCTGCATACATGGGGTCTCCAAGGACATTTATGTTTCAGTTAAAAAAGGAGTTTTAATTCCCCGTATTTAAAAATACGGCCAATTGTAAACGATCTAAATTTAAAGCTCCATTTCTGTGCCTCAAATATCCAGCCTGAATGTTCATATTTTTATTCACGGTATAACCCAATGCACCATATAGTCTATTTTGATTAAATGGATTATCATCAATATGTAAAAAAACTTCATCATATATAAATAAAAATAAAGGCGAACTTTCATCCTTTGATAAAGGAACCTTTGCGGAAAGCATGTATCTAGCTCTGTTTTTGTAATCTGTAATGTCATTTTGTTTTACCCACCTCTGTTCAAGACGATATCGATGTCTGAATTTGATGTTTTTGATTTTATTTCTTAAGATAAATTGCTGCCAAATTCTATTTTCCGTAACTAAATCCCCATCAAATCCTTTATCTAAATCAGGCTGGGTTGGAATCCAGGCATATCCCGCTGTAACCATGCTGTTATCGTCAATTTTATAATTTAAACCAACCCTTGGTAATAGTTGAAAGAAATTAGCTCCTACTTCATAATGTCTCAATTGTGTTTCATAATGAATACTGTATTTTTTGTTCAAATGATGAGTTCCAAAATACATCCACCAACTCCCTAATTTATCTTCTTTGGTTTGAGAAAGAAATGTCATAGGAATAATGACACATGCGATAATTAAATTAATTCTTTTCATACTGTTTGCTAATTTATCCATTTTCCTTTTATCATGGTTTTATAAACGTGGTTTGTCCCAAAAGAATAGGGGAGAAACCCATAAGAGTTGATGTTGTTAGTTAAATTAATATTTGCCCATTTACCTATGGAAATGGAACCGTATTCATCTTGAATTTCCATAGCATAGGCACCATTTATGGTTGCTGCATTGATGGCAGCTTCGGGCGAAATATTCATTTTTATACATGCTAAGGCAATAACCAAGTTCATATTTCCATTTGGTGATGAGCCAGGATTGTAATCCGTGGCTAATGCAAATGGAATATGTTGATGAATTAGTTTTTTAGCAGGACTATAAGGTATATTAATGAAAAATGAACATGAGGGAAGTAGGGTAGAGATGATGTTATTGCTCTTAAGAGAATTAATATCGTCTTCTGAAAGCACTTCTAGGTGATCAACTGAAATAGCATCATGTTCTATTGCTTTTTGAATGCCACCAATACTAGTAAATTGATTTACATGTACTTTAGGTTTTAACCCATATTTCTTTCCAGCAAGAAGTATCTTGTCCATTTCATCAACCGAAAAGTAATTCGTTTCACAAAATACATCGATGTAATCAGCCAGTTTTTCCTTATGGATATTAGGAAGCATTTCATTGGTGATTAAATCAATATATTTTTCTTTTTGATTTTTAAAATCTTTTGGAACTGCATGAGCCCCTAAAAATGTGGATTTGATAGGGAGTTCATACTTCTCTTTTAACCTTTTGATTACCCTTAGCATTTTGAGTTCACCTTCTGTGGTTAACCCATAACCACTTTTAATTTCAACACCTCCGGTACCTAAATTCATTACCTCTAAGAGTCTTTTTTCAGCGCCATAAAATAGATCATCTTCACTTGTCTTGTTTAGCATTTCAGCAGAGTTTAAAATCCCACCTCCTTTGGCTGCAATTTCTTCATATGTTAAACCATTAATCC
>CAZJVX010000173.1:0-3695 GCA_964549345.1 uncultured Flavobacteriales bacterium
GTTTACCATTAAGTTTAAAGTAAAAAGAGGTGCCTATACTGTCAGTTTTATTTATCAATTTGACTTGTCTAATACCATATTTAATTACTTCATTATCAACATTTTGGTTACTTTTATTTAAAGTTATATTTTCAGTATATAAATATGGGTTTCCGTGATCGTGAGTCCACCATAATTTTGGATGGTCAATTTGTACAGATGCACTAATGGTATTAATTCCTTCTCTGAGTTTAATGGAAAATAAACTATCCCTGATAACGAGGCTGTAGTCATCTGCATGTAAAGCTGATTCAATCTCAATATTGAACTCCTGGACAGCATAATCTTCATTTATCTCTTTTGTATCTGTTAGTATATGATTTATTTTGACTTCGTTGTAAAATTTTAAATAAACAGGCTTCCATATTCCCATGGTTACAAATCTTGGCCCCCAATCCCATCCAAAATGATAGGCAGCCTTTCTTGTGAAAGACCCCACTTGCAGAGTAGTGGTTTCGCTACCTGACGGTAATTTATATGGGTAGTTATTTACCCTTTCCCTGTTCTGGTTAATAGGCGATGTAAACCTAACTTCAAGCTTGTTTTCACCAACGAGTAATAACGATTTTACTTCTTTTTCATAAGTAACAAACATATTGTTACTAGAAAATAGAGGTTGATTATTGAGTATTACCTCACTGTAGGTATCTAACCCTTCAAAAACTAAATCGATGAAGCCAAAGGACAATTCTTCTTTTGTTAGTTGAAATTTGGTAGAATAAAACCAGTTTTCTTCTTCTATCCATTGTAACTTTAGTTCATTGTTTTCCCAAAAGGGATCTTCAATCAATTGATGATAATGTAAGTCTGAATGAACATTACTGGGTACGTGAACAGGTAAAAAAGTATCTTTTTCAGCTACATGTAATACCCAGTTTTTATCTATTTGCCTGACAGAATTAGGTTTAGGTGAGTTCTGTTTGCATTGAATACAAAAAGAAATAATAATACATAAAGAAGCCGTATATCTAAAATTCCAACGCATGTAAAATAGATTTAACTTTTTCTTCATTTACTTCATTATATACTGGGGTGTTGTCTTTGATATTGTGAATACTAAAATGAATACCATCTAAACCAATTTGTTGAAGTAAGCGTGCATTGTACTGATTTACTCCTCCTCCAGCCATAATTTCAATACCATCTTGTGCTATTGTTTTTAGTTTTTTTAGCGACCGTATCCCTTTTTCTACATTTGTTTTACTACCAGAGCAAAGAATTCGGTCTATGCCTAAATCATAAAGGCTTTTAAGGGACGAGATAGGATCTTTTAGGTAATCAAAAGCCCTATGGAAGGTGGTTTCTAAATCATATCTTTTAGCCATTTCAACTAATGACGCTGTTGCTTTTGTATTTATTTGATTATTATCATTTAATATACCAATTACAATTCCGTTAATCCCTATGTCAGCAGATTTCAAAATACTATCTTGCATCTTTCTTAAAGTACTATCATTACAAATAAAAGGACCATCCTCAGGTCTAATCATGATGTGTATTTCTCCATTGTATTCTGATCTACATTGCCTGATTAAATTTAAGGATGGTGTAAGTCCATCCAGATCAAGTCTACTGCACAGTTCTATTCGGTCTGCCTTAAATTGTTCAGCGGCAATTGCTCCTTCAACGGATGTAACACAAAATTCTATTTTCATTTCACTATAATTTCGTCAACAAACAACCAAGTTGAATTACCCGCTGCTTCATGCCAATCAGGGATAACCTTTAATGGAGTTGCCACTAAATTGATATACCGGTATGGTTTTTTTGAGCTATTGAAAATGGAGAATTCATCTATTATCTTTCCTCTTTTTGAAATGTGATCTTTCTTTTTAATAGTTCCAAAATTGGTCCAGTTTATACTATCATTAGAAACATTAAAAGCGATTTCGATAGGAGAGAATATCCAAGAATTAATATACTGATAAAAATGAACGCTTACAGAGTCAAAAAGAGTTTCCTTTTCCAGGTCAATCGTGATGTCAATATGGGTGTTCCAAAACCCTTGCCAATCCCCATCTCTGAATTCTTTACCTCCTAACTGCCCATCTACTAGGGTTAATTCTCGGTTAGCTTTATAATGTTCAGCATAGTTGGTGTTATACTTTATTTTTTTGAATAACCCTTTGTGAAGTTGAATGTGTTGGACTACTGGGTCTCCATACGTTTTTTTATTCTTTTGAGCTATAATTCTAAGTTGTCCACTCTTGTTTAGTGGAACTTTATAAGTGGAGTCAATAATAGTTATTGTGCTATCACTATTCCATTGGTATTTAAAATGAAGTTCACTTCTTCCTGGATTAATAATAGCTAGTGGGTTTTTTGAAGCATCAAATGCAGTTGTGATCTCACATGGAAAAGCATCAAGACCAACATGTACTCCTCTATTATTTAATAATTCTGTGTGTTTATCTACTCTGCTTAAAAAAGATGTATATTTTTCCTCCTGGGGGTAGCTCCACAGTACTTCAGACATAGCAAGTAATCTTGGAAAAGCCATCTTATCAAGCTGATCCTCATTAGGAATATGTTCTGACCATAGATTGCATTCACCACCTAGGATGAGTTTTTGTTGAACAGAATCTAGGTCATTTGGAATAGGGTCAAATTCATATACTTTTTTAAGGTCAGTGGTTTTAATGGAGTAGTCAAAATAAGCATGTGAGGTGGGGGACATAATCACTTTATTTCCATGTTTAGCCGCCTCTATTCCGCCATTCATTCCTCTCCAAGATTGAACAATGGCATTTTTTGCTAAACCACCTTCCAGTATTTCATCCCATCCGATTAATATTTTCCCTTTACTATTTAAATACTTTTCAATTCTTTTAATGAAATAGCTCTGAAGTTCATGCTCATCTTTTAAGTTCTCGTCCTCTATTCTTTTTTGACATTTTTGACAATTTTCCCATCTTGTTTTTGGAGCTTCGTCTCCTCCAATATGAATGTAAGGACTGGGGAATAGTTCAATAACCTCTTCTAATACATTTTCCATAAACTTATAAACCGAATCATTTCCAGCGCAATAAATGTCTTTAAAAACACCCCATTCAGTGGCTACATCAATTGGATTACCTGTGCATGAAAGTTGTGGATAGGATGCGATTGCAGCTTGAGAATGACCTGGAAACTCAATTTCAGGGATAACATTGATGTGTCTTTTTGCGGCATAATCAATAATTTCTTTGATATCTTTTTTGGTGTAATACCCCTCATAAATTCCAGTAGTATCTTTCCTTTTACTTCCAATTTCAGTGAGTAGTGGATATTTTTCTATCTCAATTCTCCATCCCTGATCTTCTGTAAGGTGCCAATGCAATGTGTTCATCTTAAAATAGGCCAATAAATCAATATATTTTTTAATCACATCCTTATCAAAAAAATGCCTACAACAATCTATAAGCATTCCTCTATGCTTAAAAGAAGGCCAATCTTTGATTTTACAAATTGGGAGAAGAATTTCATGTTGATTTTTATTCATCTCCATTAATTGAATTAGACTTCGTGTTCCGTAAAAGATCCCTCTTGGATTTGAAGCTTTAATTGTAATGTTGTTTTTATTTATAGATAGTACGTATTCATCAGGGTCATAAGATTTATCTCTAGAAAATTGAATTAATATTGAATTATGATCTTCAATTAAATTAAATTCAGTT
>CAZJVX010000174.1:0-3657 GCA_964549345.1 uncultured Flavobacteriales bacterium
CCATTGCATAAAGTCCGGTTCCTTCTGTTGCGTTTCCGAATATTTCCATTCCAAAAAGTTTACCAGATCCAAACAATTCTTTGAAAAAGGAAACTACTACCAACACCATGGCATATCCAATAGAATTGCCAAGAGCATCTAAAGTTGATGGCCAAACTTTATTCCCCAATGCAAAAGCTTCTAACCTACCCATAATAATGCAATTCGTGATGATAAGACCAACAAAAACGGAAAGTTCTTTGGAAACATCGTACAAATAAGCCTTTAATACTTGATCTACAATAATTACAAGAGAAGCTACCACAACCAATTGTACTATGATTCTAATTCTGTTGGGAATGAGGTTCCTCATTAAGGACACAGAAATATTAGCCATTAAAAGAACGAATAAAACCGAAATGGACATAACTACCGCTGCTTTCATTTGAACCGTAACGGCAAGAGCGGAACAGATGCCCAAAACTTGGATGGTAACAGGGTTATTTTCATCCAATGGGTCTGTAATTAGTTTTTTATTCTTTTTTGAAAATAAAGGCTCTCTTTCCTTTACTTTTTTTTCTTCTTCGATAATTACTGTTTCTTCTGCCATAAAAGGTGGATTAAGATCTATTTGAATTTTTTATGTATTTCTGGTAAACTGACAAAGTACGCTCCATCATCTCTTCAACTCCAACACTAGTAAACGTACCTCCACTAATACCATCAACTTGGTAATCATTTAAAGGACTTCCAGGTTTGTTAACCTCAATAGCTTTGTAACCGCTCTCATTTGATAATGATTTACCAATAAATTGGTCTTCGAAAAAATCTTGAGATATTTCAGCACCTAATCCTGGTGTTTCAGATTTATGATCAAAAACGGCACCAGCGATTTTCTCTCCATCACTATCCAAAGCGATATAACCCCATACGGCAGCCCAAAGTCCTTTACCCATAACAGGAGCAACAAAATATTTTTGACCATCAACTTGACAAATAAAAAGAGGGTAGTTTCTATCTTCTTTATTTGAGATAGTTTTATATTCTTTCAATAAATCTATACTGAATGCATCATTAGGATTTTTATCATCCAGTGATTGATCTGAATCCATAAATGTATTTGCTATTTCTTTACCATTGTAATCAAGGATCACACGTTCTTTTACAAAATTTGCAAATTGTGTTCCTGCTTGATCTCTTGAAATCAGTTTATTTCCCGGTAGGCAATTTAAAATATATTGCTTTTTTTCATTTTTTAGATTCTCGTCTTGAAGCGGCTTTAACCCATTTGCTATAAATGCAAGAAGTCCACCCACTATAATTACAAGTACTATAGCAAAAGTTATCGTGTATGCATTACTATCTTTGTTTATTGCCATTTTAAGCTGTTTTTAATCTTTTTAATCTTCTGTTTATATTGGATTGGATCACCATATGATCAATTAAGGGGGCAAAAACGTTAGCAATCAATATGGCTAGCATGATCCCTTCTGGATATGCTGGATTTACCATCCTAATCAAAATCCCAAGAAAGCCTCCTAAGAATCCGTAAATAAATTTACCCTTATTTGTATGGGAAGCTGTTACTGGGTCGGTAGCCATGAAAACCATTCCAAACATGAACCCTCCAAGCATAAGTTGGTGAATAGCTGGAAGTTCAAAATATACACTCCCACCGACCGCATTTAATATGCTTGCCATCACGAAACCTCCCAAGAAAAAAGATGTTATAATTCTCCAACTAGCTATCCCTGTCCAAAGCAAAATTCCAGCACCAATTAAACACATTAATGCAGAGGTTTCGCCCACAGAACCAGGAATAAACCCTAAAAATGAGTTCATTAAACTATATGTACCTTCAAAATTTTGTGAAACGGAAGCAGATATGGGATCTGCAGTCGAAACACTAAGTGTTGACGCTAAATCACCGAGAGCGGTCGCTCCACTAGATGCATCTACCAATCCTTCTCCTTTCATATCTGAAAAACCGGTTACCCAAACCTCATTTCCTGACATTTTAGTTGGATGTGCGAAGAAAAGAAAAGCTCGAGCTGTAAGCGCAACATTAAGTATATTCATACCAGTACCTCCAAATACTTCTTTACCAATAACAACTGCAAAAATAGTAGCAATAGCTACCATCCATAGCGGAACGTCTGCTGGCATACACAGAGGAATTAACATTCCAGAAACCAAAAATCCTTCTTGAACAGAATGTCCATTTCTAATTGCAAAAATAAATTCTACAAATAGTCCTGATGAGTATGAAACGATAACGAGAGGTAAAACTACCCATGACCCCTTCATGATCATCTCAAGGAAGGTGGCATCTTCACCAAGCACTCTGTAGTGTTGATAGCCGGTGTTGTAGATTCCAAATAGTAAGCAAGGGACCAAGGCCAATATAACGAGCATCATTGTTCGTTTCAAGTCTATTGCGTCTCTAACGTGTGAACCTTTTGATGTTACGTGATTAGGTGTAAACATTAGGGTGTCAAAAGCATCAATAAGAGGAAAAAACTTTTTTGTTTTCTCATTAGCATTTAGCTTTTCATGTGCATTATCAAATATATTTCTTAAAAACTTCACTTTTAATTTTTTTAATTACATGCATTCTTTATAAATCAAATCTAGCCCTTCTCTCACTATTTTCTGCAAATTCACTTTAGATGTGCAAACAAATTCGCAAAGCGCAAAATCTTCAGGTGAAACCTCGTATATACCAAGGTTTTCCATTTTTTCAATATCATTTGTGATGATGGATTTCAACAGTTGAACAGGGTAAATATCAAACGGAAATACTTTTTCATACTGGCCCGAAACAACAAAGGCTCTTTCTTCACCATTTAAGTTTGTATCAAGATTGTAACTTTTGGATTTTGGCATCAACCAACTAGGATAAGCTCTTGATGCAGAAAAGATATTAAAACCAGGACTAAGCCACCCATCAGTTAAAAAGAATTTATGTCTATTTCCTTCGGGGATTACGGATATTTGGTGGTGATAAAAGCCTAAAAAGCCATCTAAATTAACTTGTTCACCCGTTAAAACGTTCCCAGAAATTATACGACTATTATCATCTATAGCTTTTTCATTGATAATACTGCTTATTGATGATCCTGAGATTGTTTTGTAGTACCTTCTTTCTGAGATATTACTTCCACCTACAGAAATGATTTTACTCACATCATAAGCACCTGTTAGTGCAAATCTTCCTATAACCATAACATCCTGAGGGTTAATATACCAAACCACTTCACCCTTATTCAACGTATCAATTTCGTGTATTTGAACACCTACATTTCCTGCAGGATGAGGTCCTGAAACTGTATTGACTACTACATTGGTTGCGTTTGTGAAAACTTCGTCAGCATTAGTTCTAAGCTGTAAATTCACATCTCCTTTTGTAAGCTTACTCACAATTTCTAAGCCCGCATTAAACTCTGCAGATTTTCCTCTCATGATGAAATCATAATCAGGTGCCAGAGGATGAGAATCAAAGCCCGAAATAAATATTGATTTCGGCAAATCACTTGGCAGAGCTACAATATCAATAGGTCTCATTCTAAAAAAGGGCCATAAACCAGCTGACATCAGTTCTAATTTAATTTCCTCTGAATCAGACTTGGCTAAGTCCTTTGGTTTGAGATTTAACTGATCCATTTTACCGTCTGACTC
>CAZJVX010000175.1:0-3623 GCA_964549345.1 uncultured Flavobacteriales bacterium
AAGCTTGAAAGAGAAAAATTATTAAGACAGGGTAAAAGTACCTTTCTCAACCCCATGATTATACTCACCATAATTCCATGGTCTTTACAAGCTTTTATTTTCATCTACTTTGGTTGGATAACAGGAACATTATATCTATTAGCCAGTATTTTTGGAATTTCAATGCTAGAATCTCAGAACTACTTTTCGCACTATGGACTTACTAGAAATAAAAAAGAAGATGGTAGTTACGAAAGAGTTAAGGCTCACCACTCGTGGAACTCAGACCATTTACTAGGAAGAATATTGTTATTTGAACTGACAAGACACTCAGACCACCACTTTATGGGGGCAAAACCATACCAAGTTTTAGAATCTAAAGCTGATAGTCCTTTATTACCCTATGGTTATCCCGCCATGCTTATTCTTGGTTATTTTCCATTTTTATTTAAGCCAATCATGGCCAAGCAATTAGAAAAATACAACTACCTAAATTCTTAAATTTTTAATTTCGGTATATTTTATTAATGTACTGTTTTACAGATACTTAATATTATTATAAAACACTGATTTGGCTTGCTAAATCTTTTACCTTTTGAGTTAATATATCCGTATTTTCATCACCGGATTTTAGCAGCACACCCATCCTTCTAAAAGCTCGGGTTGTTGGTTTTCCAAATAATCTAACATCCGTATTTACATCACTTAATACTTTTTGAACACCAACAAAAACAGGGTCAGAGGAAGACTCATCTTTAGCTAAAATTACAGCAGATGCTCCATTTTTAAGTAAAATAATTTCAGGAATTGGAATGCCTAATATGGCTCTAGCATGTAATTCAAATTCATTTAAATTTTGTGTTTTAGCCAAAGTAACCATTCCTGTATCATGTGGTCTAGGAGATAGCTCAGAGAAATAAGTAGCATCTTTTGTGATAAAGAATTCAACTCCCCATATACCAGCACCACCAAGTGCTTTAGTTACTTTATCAGCCATTTCCTCTGCTTCTTGAAGACGAACTGGGTCCATAGGCATAGGCTGCCAACTTTCTTGATAATCTCCCCTTTCTTGTCTATGTCCAATTGGTGGACAAAACAGTGTTTTTCCATCATGTTGCGTCACTGTTAATAAGGTAATTTCATAATCAAAATCAATAAACCCTTCTACTATAACCTCTTGCAAATCTCCTCTTGACCCTTCTACTGCATAATTCCATGCAAGTTCAATATCTTCCTCACTCTTTATTACCGATTGTCCTTTTCCAGAACTCGACATTAAAGGTTTTACGACACACGGATAACCACAGTAGGCTACACCATTTTTAAGATCTTCTACACTTTTTGCGTATCTAAAAGGTGCTGTTCTAAGCCCAAGATCATTTGCTGCAAGATCTCTTATAGCTTTTCTATTCATGGTGTAGTTTGCAGCTTTTGCACTTGGAACCACATGATATCCATCCATTTCATAGTTATAAAACCGTTCTGTCCTAATGGCCTCAATTTCTGGGACAATAAAATCTGGCTGATGTTTTTCTACCACACGATCTAATTCATTTCCATCAAGCATATTAATCACTTCATTTTCATGAGCTACTTGCATAGCAGGGGCCCCTGGATAACTATCGACAGCAATCACATACTGACCAAGACGTTGACAAGCAATGACAAATTCTTTACCTAGTTCTCCTGAACCTAACAGTAATATCTTCTTACGCATACAATTAATTATAATTTAAAATTAGATTAAAAATGAACAAATGAGTTACAAATCGATACTGTATAATCCACAATCAATTAACAAATTTCAAAAATGATTTAAAATGAATTAGGATTATATCATTTAAAGATGGAAATTAACTGATATCTAATCTTAATTTAAACATTGGTTTTAACCATTTCGGGGTAGCTTTCACTAATTGGTAATAAGGAGTTTGAACACCGCCAAAACCTCTAAAAAAGCGCTCTACAGACTCTACCATCGTACCCTCAAAATCAAAAATATCTACCTTATCTGACGCCAATTTAATTGATTTCCACATTAACAAACTCATGGCTTCACTATTTCGGAACCTAGTATCTGCACCACCTATCAAGTAATAAGCAGCTTGATTGTCCCATATCAAAAGCATAGCAGCGTGAGTATTACCTTGTTCATCTTTAGCAATTAGCAACTTTCCTGATTTCTTTTTTTGTATTTCTTCAAATAGTGTCTTAACCGTGTTAGCTGAGTACGGATTCTCCAACCCTTGTCTAGAAAATGTTTGGTTTGATAAATCTATTAATACATCTACGTCATTTGAAGTATCCACATTGATCAGCTTTGTGGCTTTTTTTATGTTTTTTCTGGTAGAAGAACTTAATCTATTATATACATCATCACTTTTCCCCTTGATTGAATCCAAAATAAAGGTGTATTTTACTGAGGTTTCATATTTTTTCCATTGAAAAGGTTGTGTATTTGATAATGAAGGTGATAATTTAACAATCGATAATTGATTTTTTGGTAAATTATCTATTAGATAGAAGTATATTTCTTTTTCATAGCCCAATTTCGTGTTATTTTTTTGTCCTTCTGGGTAAGCTAGCCATGGACCAAGTTGGGGGGTTAGGATTGGGGGAATAAGGTAAGTTAAACCCCATTTTTTCTTCACTTCGTAGGGAAATACTCCAAAAATTTGATTTGATTTCTTGTAAACAACTACATCCCAATTTTTGGAAACCACATCTAACCACCAAGGTTGATAAAATATGGGCAAATCATTTTGATTACAAAATATTTTATAATCTGATTTATTGGTCATTGAGTCTATGAACGAAAAAAATGCAAATTTGATACATCAAGACCAATATTGTTTCTTTAACTCCTTAATGATAATTTGAATCAACTTTTTGTCATATGAAAAGTTAAAATCACTGGCTATTAGTCTTCTCACATTAAAGGACCCAAGAGCTAATCTTATAAAGGACATATTTTCATACTTAACGGGTTGTCCAATGATTATCTTCTTGTAATTATCCAGATCATCTCTTTCATTAGCGCAGATCTTCATATACAATACTCTCAATTCTTCATCTGACAACAAAGAACCATCCGGGTGTTTTACATTAAAAGAAATAATTGACCTGTTGGTAATAGATTGATCTGGCATTAATTCAAAATAATCTGAATTTAACTGCAGTTGACTTATGACAAATGCATTCCACCTATCTACAGCTGTTGTAACCATATCTTCGCCATAAAAAGAAAGAAGTTTCATTTCTGAAATCGCACACTCCCACCTAAGGAGGGTACCGTAATTTTTATTTTCTCTAAACTTACTTCTGAGTACAGGATGCTCTACAGGAATATCAGATGTACTAAAAATAGTTTTGAATGGCTCTACTGCTTGGTCTGTAATGTTAGTAAGCTTAGATGATATGGTTTTGGGCACCAAAACAGCACCGCAAAATGGCGGAGATTGATAAAATTTGGATCCTGTTAATAAAACCATACAATTTAACCTGATTAATGAGTTAATCAATTTTGCCGTGGTTCTCATTTGACAAACATCAATTACCCAGAACACGTCCGAATTTGCTCTGGGTATCATGGATATGTTATCTACAATTCCAGATTTACTTCCGATTACGAGGTTAGCTATAAC
>CAZJVX010000176.1:0-1829 GCA_964549345.1 uncultured Flavobacteriales bacterium
TTAATAGCCGGGCTAGTTGCGAATACTCCTAATTTTTTTTCACTTTCTGCAGTTTTCTCCCAATGAGGTAAGTAATGGAAATACACCATTAATGAGCCTAACATAGCACCTAATAATTGTCCTGCAAAATAATAGGGGACATCACTCCAACCCTTAAACTGTTCATTAAATTCTCCAGATACAGCTAGCCCTAACGTAACGGCAGGATTTATGTGTGCCCCACTTATGCTACCTACTGCATAAATAGCCATCGTAACGGCCAACCCCCAAGCCAATGTAATAATGATCCATCCGGAACCTTTTGCCTTAGAAAAAGATAACAGATCTCCGGCTACCACTCCGCAACCTAAGTAGATTAATATAAAAGTACCTAAAACTTCTGCTAAAAAGACAGACATATTACATGTTGAAATTTAGTGAGCAAATATACTCTTCAAATATTGTAATACAAATTTCTCAATTTCATTTCGACAATTTCTAAAACAGTTTTTTATGTAATTTTCATCACCGTTCATTTTTGAGGGGTCTTTAAAATTTTTATGACAATGTATCACATTCTTAAGGTAAATAGGACATGACTCCTTGGCATGATCACAAACAGTAATTAAGTGTGAGAATTCAATATGATCAAATTCTTCAATTTTGTTAGAACTGTGCTTACTTATGTCAATTCCAATTTCTTGCATTGTTTCAATGGCTTTTGGATTTACACCTTCAGCTTCGATACCAGCACTGTAAATTTTTGCTTTCCAGTTATTTAAGTCACAAATATGTCTTAAAAAACCTTCTGCTATTTGACTTCTACAACTGTTACCAGTGCATAAAACTAGAAAATTTATTTTATCATCTTTAATTGAATTCACGTAATCAAAATTACATTAAAATCTTCGTAATATTGCAATTATAATGAAGATAAGAACACCCTTTCAGTTTACCATTTTGTTATCGCTTTTTGGTGCTCTATTTTTAGTTATACTGACTTATCTTTTTCTTGAAAAGTATTTGGGACATCAGTACCCAATCTCTACATATGTAATCTTCTTTTTATCTTCTTTTTTATCTGTAGCAATTTTGGTGTACTTTTTATTAGAATCCTTTATAAATCAAAAAATAAGGTTGCTTTACAGAATGATTCAAAATTATAAATTATCAAAAAATGAAATGAAAATCAATATGAAAGAAGATGTACTTTCTGCAAGCGAAACAGACATATTTAATTGGGTAAAATCAAACAGGGCTGAATTTGCCAAATTAAAACAAGAAGAAAAATTCAGAAGAGAATTTATTGGAAATCTGGCCCATGAATTAAAAACACCCATCTTTAGCATTCAGGGGTATATCTTGACACTACTTGAAGGAGGTATTGATGACAAGAATGTAAATAGAAAATTTTTAAACATTGCATTAAACGGTGTTGAAAGGATGACTCAAATCATTTATGATCTTGATATGATTACAAAATTTGAGTCAGAGAAAATTGATATGGAATTCAAGGAAAATGATTTGGTATTAATTTGTAAAGACATAATAGAGAGTCTAGCCTTAAAAGCAAAGGAAAAACAAGTAACCGTTCAATTTTCAAAAAACTATGATAGTCCTATTAAGGTATTATGTGATAAATCCAAAATAAGTCAAGTATTTCAAAATTTGATTGTAAATGCAGTGAATTATTCTGAAAACAATAGTACAGTCTCTATTCGTTTTATTAATCTTGGAAAAAATGTTTTGATAGAAATTGAAGACGAAGGAATTGGTATTGATGAAAAACATCTTAACAGATTATTTGAACGCTTTTACAGAGTAGATAAAAGTAGGGCTAGGAATGAAGG
>CAZJVX010000176.1:1929-3614 GCA_964549345.1 uncultured Flavobacteriales bacterium
CCTATGAGTTTGGCATATGATAGTGAAGCTACAAAAGATGATGGAAATTGCACTTATCCAGCTAATGAAAAGAGATCATTGGTTTTTAAGTTTACAGCTACTTGGTGTAGTTATTGTGGCGAGTGGGGTGCAGAGTATGTGGATAATATTTATAGTGACTTTTCTACTAGCACTGAAGTGATTTCTATTCATAGGAATGATAATTTTTCTGTAGATATTGGAGATTTCTTATTTTCTCAACTGACTCCTCAAGGGGTTCCCGCTTTTTTTGTTGGTACGTCTGATATGGGTTACACAGGTTATGGTACAATAAACAGTGCTATTCAGTCAGAACTAACAGAACAAAATGAGATTGCTATGGCTACCTCTTTCACAACCGGAGCAGGAGTGATGAATATTAAAGTACAATCACAATTATCTGACCCATCATCATCAAATGGATCTGACCTGTATTTAGCTATATATCTTTTAGAGGATGGTCAAGTGGCACCACAACAGGTTGCTGGAACAGGTGAAGTATCAAATTTTGTACATAATCACATTCTTAGAACTGAAGCAAATGGTTCTCCATTCGGAGTTCCTATTACTTTTACAGATGGTAATAATTTAAGCGAAGTAAATGCTAATCTAGCTCCATCTACAATTTGGACACACGAGAATTTATATCCCCTTGCAGTCATCTGGAGAATGAATGGAAACAATTATGAGTTTGTTAACTTTGCAAAATAAATGCGAAGTATTTTTATTGGCCTAAGTGTTCTACTAATCTTCGCAGTTAGTATCAGTTCATGTCGAAAGAGAGGGTGTACAGACCCTATGAGTTTATCCTTTGACAGTGATGCTAAAAAAGATGATGGAAGTTGTACGTATCCGTTTCCTATTAAAAAAGCTCTTTTTTTTAAATCAACTGGGACATGGTGTAGTTATTGTGGGGACTGGGGTAGTTGGTATGCTGACAGTGTTAAATTAGCATTTCCTGATGCTGAACTAGTTGAAATACATGTGATGGATGATTTTGCTACTAATGAGGGTGATGAATTATTATCGCATTTGCAAGACATGAATTTTGGTGATGAAGCAACTCCACATTTTTATGTAGGTGATACTAGTGTCTCCAATAGTTACGGAGCCCTTGAGTTAGCCATAGAAAATGAACTTTACACATCTCCTCAGGTTGCCATGGCTTTAAATTACTCAGTCGAAGGTGACTTACTGAATGTTAGTGTTCAGTCTGAACTTCAAAATAATTTTAGTGGTTCTAATTGTAGATTGGCCGTTTATGTGCTGGAAAATCAAATTACGGCTCCCCAAAATACGGTAGAAATTGTAAATGGTCAGCCTATTTCAGTAGTGAATAGTAATTACGTACACAATGCGGTGTTAAGAGAAGTGTCAAGTGGTGCTGTTTTTGGAGAGCCAATCCAATTTGAAAATGGAAAAAGTTTAGTTGATTTGAATGTTACTTTATCAAATGCAACATTGGCTAATTTTGATAATTATTATCCACTTGCTGTAGTTTGGCAATTTGGTGATAGCGATACAAATTTTATTAATCTTACTCGTTAAATTATAGCATAGCTTTTTCGAAAGCTAAGTTCATCAATTCTTCATCACACATTGGTTGGATTACTGTGCCTGTGTTAGAATTTATTTTTTCTAAGGAAATATCACTCTGACGTATGCTT
>CAZJVX010000177.1:0-3600 GCA_964549345.1 uncultured Flavobacteriales bacterium
AGAATTGAAGTAAATTTTTATAATCCATGCTAGTTTTTTACTTTTACAAACAACGTTAGATGTTCCGAAATTTCCCTCATATTTGCTTGTTAACCTGCCTACTTTTTCTATGCTCAACTAAACTCTTTGGACAGTTTCAGTTAAATGGTAGTGCCAGTAGCCTATCATGTAAATGCTATCAACTAACACCTGATGTTACCAATATTGCCGGTTCTGTTTGGAACATATATCAAATTGATTTGTCGCAACCCTTTGATTATTCTTTCACGGTGAATTTGGGATGTAACACAGGGTTATGGACTGGAGCTGATGGTATGGTGTTTGCGCTGCAGCCAATAAGCACGAGTATTGGATCTGCTGGAGGACAAATGGGACTTGGAGGTGTTATCCCGTCTCTTGGCGTATTCATTGATACCTATCAAAACACATCAGCTAATGACCCTTACAATGATCATATTTCAATCAATCTAAATGGTGATGTAGTGCATACTTCACCCAATAATTTAGCTGGACCCTACGATTTAGGTGAAGTAGAAAATTGTACAGCAGAACCTTTAAGAATTACCTGGAATCCAATTAGCACACTTATGACGGTTTATTATAATAATATTCAAGTACTGACTTACACAGGTGATATAGTAAATACGGTTTTTGGAGGAAATCCAATGGTCTACTGGGGATTTACTGCTTCTACGGGTGCTGCAAGTAATTTTCATCAGTTTTGTTTAAATGTCACCGATGTTACTGTGGATACGACCAGTATGATCACTGAAAACGAAACTTGCGATCTATCAAATGGCAGTATAAGTGGCATCAATATTAATGGTGGTATTAGTCCTTATCAATGGACATGGAATGGAAATGCGTCCCTCAATCTTGATACATTCAATCTTGATGGAGGAAACTATCAATTAAATGTTACGGATGGAATGGGCTGTACCACAAATGCCATGATTACAATTGGAGATATTTCAGCTCCCGAAATTGATACTAATAATCTAATATTAAAAAATGAAGATTGCGGTCAAGAAAACGGATTTATTCAAAACATTGTAGTCCAATCTTTGGCTGACACGTTAAGCTACTTTTGGAACGGGATAGCATCAGATTCCTTAAACTTAAATAATCTATCTGGAGGAAATTACCAATTGATTGTATTAGATAACAATGGATGTAGGGACACCCTTGATTTGTCTTTAGTAGACACCAATTATCACCAAATTGATATTGGATATAATACACTTGTTTTGGAGGCGGATGAACCCATTGATTTTTATGAAATATCTAATGATACATCTGTTATATGGAATTGGAATTTTGGAGATGATTCTGTAAGTAATCTCAGTAATCCAACTCATACGTACTATTATGCAGGGACATATACAATTTGTTTAGTTGCTTCAAATCAATACGGATGTAGCGATACCGCATGCGTAGAATTGGAACTGGAACCTGCAGAAATCGTTATCCCAACCATTTTTACACCAAATGGAGATTTAACAAATGACTTATTTGAAATTAAAGGCATAAATGACCGATTTGGCTTACGAATCTTCAACAGATGGGGAAATATACTATACGATCAAATGCCCTATGAAAATAATTGGGATGGACTAAATATGAAGGGTAATAAAGTTAATAACGGAACTTATTACTACATTCTCACAAACGAATTAGAAGAAATTGAACGAAATGGAAGTTTCGTTTTGCAACGATAAATTAGATATTGGCATCTAATTTTTCAGCCAATTGCTCCTTAGGAACAGCGCCTACTACCTTGTCAACTACTTCACCATTTTTAAGAAAAACAATAGTTGGGATATTTCTAACACCAAATTGAGCAGCAATACCTCCATGAAGGTCTACATTCACTTTTCCAACAACTGCTTTTCCTTCGTATTCAGTTGCTAAAGCATCAACGTGAGGGCCAACCATACGACATGGTCCACACCACTCTGCCCAAAAATCAACCAATACTACTTTGTCCGATTTTAGAGCAAGGGAATCAAAATTTTCGTCTGTAAACTCAAGAGCCATAATGAATCAATTTAATTTTCATCAAATATATATTAAATACTGAATTAGTGCTCAAAAAATTAATTTTAGTTAGTGTGTTTCTGTCACTATCTTTTCTTCTTTTAATTTATACAAATACGAATCCATTTTAGACTTATTAATAGAGTACCCGAGAAATCCATCTAAGTTTTGTAAACCCGCTAAAAAATCATTTGATACATTGGTTTGGAACTTTCTCGAATTAAGGGTAATAAATGACTTACTCTCTTTATCTAACAATTCAAATATAAGTTGTTTTTTTCCTTTATGATTCTTAATTAATTTTTCAATAGATGAAATGCAATCTTTTTTCATCTCCTCATAATCCCAACGCACATATAATGATGCAGTCAGTTTTTCTCTTACATCATCTAGTAATTCGATTTGTTGTATTCTGAATTCTTTTTGAAACTCATCAGATTTATAGTATTTAGGTCGTTGTTGTACTTTGCCTTTAATGTGAAGGAAATTACCAGGCACTAGAAAGTGCATAAACTTTAAGTATTGTTCTCCAAATAAACGAAACTCCATTTGACCTTCCATATCTTGTAACTCCAAAACTCCATATTTAGTTCCTCTTCTACTTTCTAAATTGGCGGCAGAATTCGCTAAACCAATAAATGAAAATTCTCGTTCTGGAAGTTCTTGTAACTTATCATTTAGCACTTTGAGGTTTATATCACAGAAGTAATTTAATTCCAGTTTATAATCTTGAAGTGGATGACCAGTAAGGTAAATACCTACCACATCTTTTTCTTTGGTTAACAATTCAAATGTACTCCACTCCTCAATTTGTGGAATTTTAGGTTCTGCTAATTCTACCGTTTCACCAAAAGCATCGAAGAGACTAGCCTGATTGGTGTTGTTTTTGGCTTGAAATGCTTGTCCAAATTTGATGGATTTTTCGATTAGGGTCTGTTGGTGTTCATCCAACCCAAAATATTGGGCACGGTGAACTCCTGCAAAAGAATCAAAAGCCCCTGCCATAGCAAGACTTTCTAACACCCTTTTATTGCAATCTTTTAAGCTGACTTTTTTAACAAAATCAAAAATGGAATGAAATTTCCCATCCTCCTTTCTCTTTTCTACAATATTTTTAACAGGACCTTGGCCAACTCCCTTAATAGCTCCTAAACCAAATCGAATTTCGCCTTTTTCATTCACTGCAAACTTATACCAGCTTTCATTCACGTCAGGTCCTAACACTTTTATACCCATTCGATTGCACTCTTCCATGAAGAAAGTTACCGTTTTAATATCGTTCATGTTATTACTCAATACAGCAGCCATATACTGAGCTGGATAATGTGCTTTCAAATAAGCAGTTTGATATGCAATTAATGCATAACAAGTACTGTGTGATTTATTAAATGCATAGGAAGCAAATTTCTCCCAATCTTTCCAAATCTTTTCTAGAATTTCCGCATCATGACCTCTTTCACCACCTTGTTGAAGAAATTGGGGTTTCATTTTTGAAAGTAGCTCAAAATTCTTTTTTCCCATGGCTTTTCTCAATGTGTCGGCCTCGCCTTTTGTAAATCCAGC
>CAZJVX010000178.1:0-3589 GCA_964549345.1 uncultured Flavobacteriales bacterium
AAATACGGAGAAGATTTTTCCATTAGTTTAAATGGTGAGGATTTAGAATACAGTAAGAAAAGATTATTTTTTCCTGAAAAACCCTTGACTACTGAAGAAAGGGAAGCCATAAACACTAAGGTCTATCAAGGGGGTAAAGAATATCAAATCGTTAATGGAAAAGTTTTCTACGATAACAAAGAAGTAAAACAATTTGAGTCTTTTTTTCAATTAGATCAAAATTTAAATATTGAGGTTAAGGAGGGTGTTTGGAAACAGGCCAGACAAGAACTTAATGCTAATCAATATGCCGAATTTTATCAAACTTCGAACGTTTCAAGTAGCTTTGTTTGGGTTCTTACCATAATACATTTTTTACATCTAATTCTTTCTTTATCAGCAATGACGGTAGTTATTTTTAGAGCAAATAATGGAGTATACAATGTGAATAACGTAGCAGGTTTAAGAGCCGTAAGTGTATTTTGGCATTTTGTAGGCCTATTGTGGCTTTACTTGTACGTATTTTTAGAATATATTAATTAAATTTATAACCGAAATTTAAAATTATGGCAGGTCATTCAGAAAACGTTAGTAGATCAGAACTATGGGGAGGTGATGGCTCTCCATTTAGAATATCTTACGGTAAGCAATGGATGTGGATGTTTTTAGTTTCAGATGCACTTACTTTTGGTGGCCTTTTGACCGCCTATGGTTTTGCAAGACATCAAGCGGCTGATTGGCCAATTGGTGAGGAAACATTTAATGCAATGCCTTTTCTTGGGAACGGTTATCCATTGCTCTATGTGGCTTTAATGACATTTATACTTATTGTAAGTTCTGTTACTATGGTTTTGGCAGTCGAAGCGGCACACAGATTAGATAAGAAAGGTGTAGTGAAGTGGTTGTTGTTGACAGTTATCGGTGGATTCTTTTTTGTGGGGTCCCAAGCTTGGGAATGGTATCATTTTATACACGGAACTCACTTTGGTTCCATATTAACGTCCGAAGGTTGGGCTGTGTTAGAATACGCTGCAGGTGATCCTGTTTTACAATTTGGTAGAGGTATTAGTATAACAGGTGCAGAAGCTCAGGCATTAATTGATTCTTCAACTGCATCCATGCAGGGTGCAAATCTCATAGAAAACGAATATGCACCAATGGTTCCTCAATATGCTGACTTTTTCTTTTTTATTACAGGTTTTCACGGTTTTCACGTTTTCTCTGGAGTTGTTTTTAATTTAATCATATTAATAAATGTAATGAGGGGAGTATATGATAAAAGAGGACACTATGAAATGGTTGAAAAGGTAGGACTATACTGGCACTTTGTAGATTTAGTGTGGGTATTTGTATTTACATTTTTTTATTTAGTTTAATTTATTTGAAATGGAAAGAGACGATTTAGTACACGATCATAATTATTCAGTTGCGGCAAATCATGACGAAGCACACGGTGTTGCAATTAGAAAAACAATTTGGAAGGTCACCGCCATATTAACCATTATAACCGTAGTTGAAGTAATAATAGGTGCTTTTATAAAGCAATATACTGGCGATCAAGGAGCTGACAATTTTTTGTGGCCATATGTAAAAGTTGGGTTTATTGTACTTACTGTAGTTAAGGCAGCTTACATTGTACTAGTTTTTATGCACCTAGGGGATGAGCGAAAAAACTTTAAAATGGTAATATTAGTACCCTATGTATTATTCATTGTGTATTTAATCTTCATTTGTTTGACGGAGTCTTCCTACTGGAACCACATACTTCATCAAGAAGAAAGTGGGGTCATTGAACAAGAAATGTCTTTAAATGCTTACAGCAATAAAGCTATAGAGCTTGACAAGACAAAGACAGTTTATCTATAATTAGTTTATGAAGAAAAAGGGCTTTATCGTCCTAAGTCTCATATTTGGGACATTTGCAATACTTACTATTTCTCTGAAGAAGTGTAGCGAACCCGTATTTATACCTCAACCCAATTTTGGTCAACTTGAGGCACCGTTTGAGTTTATGGATTACAAAGGGGATACGATTTCTTCATGCTCCTTAAATGACAATATCGTTCTTTACAACTTTCTTTCCGTAGATTGCCCGAACGATTTTGAAAAATGTCCGTTCAGATTAGAGTGGTTTAAAATCAAGATATATACAGAACTGGTAAGTAATTTAGGTTTCAAAGATGTCAAAGTAGTTACTTCTTTTATTGATACGATTTCTGATATCAATAATCGAATAAGTGAGTTTAGAAAATACAATGAAATAGATTCTGATAAATGGATCATGACATCTAATTCTTATTTTCCTTATTTCGATCAAGACTTCTCTAGAGGTAATCCTTGGGAGAAAGAAGACACCTTGTTTGGATTTGAAAGAGAAGCATATTTAATGACTTTATTAGTAGATAAAAATCAACAAATAAGAGGTAAATATTTTACATATAATTTTGGTGAGGTAAGAAGAATTACCAAGGAAATAAGCTTATTAATTAAAGAAGAAATACAAAATGATAGTATTTATTCTATTCCAATTCTTGGGAATAAGGATTTCGACCCCTCAATTGACGGTGACACAGCCTATCATCAAATACCCTATTGGTCTTTTGTTAATCAATTAGGAGATACCATAAATAAAGAAGAAGTGGAAGGTAAAGTTTGCTTGGTTGATTTTTTCTTTTCTCATTGTCCTACTATTTGTCCTAAGATGACTTTGAATATGAAAAAAATTCAAGATAGAGTTATGAGAGAATGTTTAGACAATGTTGCGTTTATTTCTTATACTGTTGATCCTCAAAGAGACTCTGTTGAAAGATTAAGGGAATATGCCAATAGCTATGATGTTAATTTTGATAATTGGCATTTGTTGACAGGCGATCAAAAAAGTATTTATCAACTAGGAATAAATGGATACCTAGTCCCAAATCAGGAAGATGCATTAGCACCTGGTGGTTTTTTGCATTCTGAAAAAATGATTCTAATTGATCAACAACAACGAATAAGAGGGTATTATGATGGTACAAACCCTGAAAATATCTCAAAAATTGTTAAAGACGTTAAAAAATTACTTCAGTAGTAATAAACAATTTTTATTCTCAATTTTTTTTACCATAAATTTGATATTTCAATATTATGAATTATCCAATAGCGACATTCACTAAAAATGATAAAAAGGCTAACATTTTTATATGGGCTGTTTCAGCCATAGTTTTTGTTGCAGTAGTTATATTGCACGAACTTAAAATAGAAGTTGATTTAGGCTTTGATCCACACATTTTTGCACAATTAAATGCCTTAATTAACGGAACAGTTGCTTCTTTGTTGATCATCGGTTTATTTTTAGTTAAATCAAAAAAATTTGCTGCACACAAAAAAATCATGAATTTTTCTATCATCCTTTCTGTTTTATTTCTGTTATCGTACATAGCTCATCATATTCTTGCAGATAGCACAAAATTTGGCGGAGAAGGTTCAATTAGAGTAGTTTACTATTTTGTTTTAATTACTCATATCTTATTAGCTGGATTATCATTACCTTTTATCCTATATTCTGCATACAGAGCTTCTATTGCAGAATTTTCAAAACATAAAAAATTAGTTCGTTACGTTTATCCCA
>CAZJVX010000179.1:0-3575 GCA_964549345.1 uncultured Flavobacteriales bacterium
CTTTGGCCTGTAGCTAATTTTAAAATGAGGGTTCTACTTAGAGATATTCAAAATACAAAGGTAGCACTTGTACTTCAACCAGGAGTATTTTTCAAATCTGAAGATTTTGCCATTCGTATTGGCAATAAAAATAAAAAAGGTGATCAATTTAAAGATATACTTATTTATGATCGAAGTAACATGAACAGACAATCTCTAGGAGCTTGGTCCTATAAAAAAGATCCAAGAGATTATAAAAGAGTTATTAGAGCAAAATCCGGAAGACTTGTAAATCCAGATGATAAATCCAGGTTAAGTCTTGAATTAGAAGATGGATACATGATTCAAGAATGGAATCCAGAGTCATTCAAAGAGTCAAACATCCCATTTACAAAATATAATTTTGAACATACTACGCTTTCTTTTGAAATGAATGCATTTGAATTTCAACGATCAAGTGAAAAATCCTATCAAAAAGAACAGTATTTGTTAAATCTTTCTCAACTCTACAAGTTAAACGACTCTGTAAATATAGAACGTAAAAACCGTTTTGATAAAATATCCACTTTAATTTTAAACGAATTAATCTTGTTCGAAGACTCTAGCTCATCCCAAAATTCTATTCAAAATACAGAGCTACAAGCTAATGATAAGTACTCAAACTTTCCACATGCATTTTACCAACAACCTGAACAAAAAAAGAAAAAAGATTATAAAGTCGCTATCAAAAAAATAGATCAACTGAGAAATCATATTCGCATCGCTAAATCAAAAGAAAAATCTTCTCAAGATTATTTAAGCGATTTGAAAATAGAGTGGAATAGAAAGTTTACTTTGTCTTATGCTGTACTTATGCTATTCTTTTTAGGAGGACCGTTGGGGGCAATAGTCAAAAAAGGTGGATTGGGATGGCCCGTTATAACGGCCATTTTAATATTCTTAGTTTATTTTATTTTAACTAGAGCCGGAGAAGAAATGGCTTCAAACTATAACCTAGGTCCTTACATAGGAATGTGGTTAAGTGCAATCTGCATCACACCTATATCACTCTTTATATTTTATAAAGCTAACAAAGACGCTAAGATATTTGATGTGGATTGGTATACTAAGCAAGTAAGAAAACTGATTAAAAGATGAGAATTCTACAAATATGTCATAAGCCTCCATATCCGCATATTGACGGGGGATGTATTGCCATTAAGAATATTAGTCAGGGATTAATTGACAAATTTGATGAAATAAAAATACTTACTATAAGCACCCAAAAACATCCTTTTAAAAAGGAAGAATTTCCCAAAAGTTTTATTGAAAAAAGTAAAATTGAACATGTTTTTGTAGATACAAAATTAAATATTGTTGATGCTTTTTCAAACCTTGTAACTTATGATTCTTATAACATTTCTAGATTTTTCTCTCCGGATTTCAATGCCTTACTAATAAAATCACTAAAAGCAGAATCGTATGATTTAGTAATACTAGAAAGTTTGTTTACAACCCCATACATTCAAACCATAAGGTCATATTCTAGTGCTAAAATTGTATTAAGATCTCATAACCTAGAACATATAATTTGGAAAAGATTAGCTAATGAAACCCATAATCCTGCCAAAAAAATTTACTTAAACCTTCTTTCAAACCAACTTAAGAAATATGAGCTGAACGTTATCAATGAGGTAGACGGCATAGCCTGTATTAGTGTAGAAGATGAAAAAAAATACCAAAGTTTAGATTACCAAAAACCCATTATATGTGCCCCTTTTGGTTTAAACATAAATGAATACACACCTGCAGAAAAAAAACGTCAAGAAAAAATTAGATTTTTTCACCTTGGAGCTATGGACTGGAAACCCAATCTAGAAGGAGTTAGTTGGCTTGTGGAAAATGTTTGGCCAAAAATTCGAAAAGAAATTACAAATGTAGAATTGCATTTAGCAGGTAAAAATATGCCCAATTGGTTTTCAGGAGAAAAATATGAAGGTATTGTAAATCATAAAGAAGTTGAAAATGCAATTGAGTTTATGAATAATATGGATATCATGCTGGTGCCTCTATTTTCTGCAGGAGGAATAAGAGTGAAAATTATTGAAGGAATGGCTTTATCAAAGCCCATTATTTCAACTTCAATTGGAGCTGAAGGCATTGAACACAACGAAAACATAAAGATTGCCAATAATGAAGATGAATTCATTATTCATGCCAAATCTCTTGTAAATAATTTTGAAAAAGCTAAAAAATTAGGGAAACTAGCTAGAATACATGTTTCCAACTTATATGATAATAAGAAGATTGTGGATAATTTGGTTAAATTCTGTAAGCATTCAATATGAAGCTTCTTATCCTTACATCTCGGTTTCCATACCCTATAAATAAAGGTGATAAACTAAGAGCCTATTATCAAATAAAAGAGTTAAGTAAACAATTTGAAATTCATCTAATTTCTATTTCTGATCTAAAAATAAATAGTCAAGAACTCAAAAAATTAGAGTCCTATTGTAAAACAATTAAAGTACTTTATTTACCCGTTTGGAAAAGAGGTTTGAATCTGCTTCGAACATTACTGAATAATAAGCCTTTTCAAGTCAATTACTTTTACTCTAGTAGCTTTCAAAAAAAAATTAATTCTATCATTAAAAAGGTAGCTCCTGATCACATATACTGCCAGCTTATTAGAACAGCTCTCTACATGAAAGATCAACATCACATTCCCTCTACGTTGGATTATATGGATGCTTTATCAAAAGGAATAGAACGAAGAATTTCCGTTTCAAATCCAATTATGAAACCCATTTTAAAAATGGAATTCAACCGACTTCAACAATTTGAAAATTTAGCCTTTGAATTTTTTAAACATCACATCATTATTTCATCTTCTGACCGAGATGACATCATGCACGAAAATAACAAACAAATAAAAGTTATTCAAAATGGAATAGATACAATTTATTACCAAACAATTGATGTAGAGAAAACATATGATCTTGTGTTTGTCGGTAATTTAAGTTACGTACCCAATATAGATGCTGCAACGTATATAGCCAATCATCTGGCTCCTGAGTTGACTAAATCAAAATCTAATTTAAAAGTATTAATTGCTGGTAGTAATCCATCATATAAGCTACAAAAGCTGCAAAACGATCAAATAACCGTTAAAGGTTGGTACAATGATATTAGAAAGGCATATGGAAGTGGTAAAATATTTTTAGCACCCATGCAAATTGGAACTGGTCTTCAAAACAAACTGTTAGAGGCGATGTCTATGGGAATCCCCTGTGTTACTTCAAGCCTGGCCAATAGGTCGTTAAAAGCAGTAAATGGTGAAAATATTTATGTTGGAGATTCAATAGCTGATTATGTAGAAATCATTACATCTCTACTTGATGATGAATCCAAACGCCAAAAAATGGGGAATGAGGGAAGAAAATTTGTAGAGAAGAATTATGATTGGGATGTTTTCAATAATCAACTTGTTCAAATATTTAAAGATAAACAAGGTGACATTGAGTAGAAAATTATATTTTAAATTTGCATAAAAATTTAGGAATGAATACCGTAGAAGAAGCATTAGAAGATATCAAAAAAGGAAAACTAGTTATTGT
>CAZJVX010000180.1:0-3525 GCA_964549345.1 uncultured Flavobacteriales bacterium
TTGCAGCCGTTTAGCATTACAATAACTTAAATAGTGTTGATATGTATTTAGATTCGGAAAAGAAAAGAGAATTTTTTAAAAAGCACGGTAAGGGGGAGTCCGACACCGGTTCTGCAGAAGGTCAAATTGCATTGTTTACTTACAGAATTAGCCATTTGACCCAACATTTAAAAGCCAACAAAAAAGACTACAATACCCAAAGATCACTTATCAGATTAGTAGGGAAAAGAAGAAGTCAGTTGGATTATTTAAAGAATAAAGATATTGAAAGATACAGAGCGATTATCAAAAAATTAAAAATCAGACGATAATTTAACTGTTAACATGTATTTGAGGGGACTATTGCGCTAGCGTAATGGTCCTTTTTTTGTTAAAATTAAAATAAAATAAATGAATATAATCAATGAAAAAATCAGTCTTCCAGGAGGGAAAGAAATCTCCATTGAGACTGGTAAATTAGCTAAGCAGGCAGATGGTTCTGTGATAGTAAGGATGGGAGACACCATGTTATTGGCTACAGTAGTTTCCAATCCAGATGTAAAAGACGGAGTAGACTTTATGCCTTTGACCGTGGATTACAGAGAAAAGTTTACATCTACAGGTCGTTTTCCTGGAGGATTTCTCAAGAGGGAAGCAAGACCAAGTGATGAAGAAATATTAACCATGCGTTTAGTTGATAGGGCATTAAGACCGTTATTCCCAGATGATTTTCATGGTGATACTCAGGTTATGATTCAGTTGATTTCATCTGAAAAAGAAAATATGCCGGATGCTCTAGCCTGTTTGGCAGCTTCTGCAGCTTTAGCTGTGTCAGATATTCCATTTAATGGTCCTGTTTCGGAAGTAAGAATTGCTAAAAAGGACGGAATTCATATCATAAATCCCACATTTGAAGAATTAAAAGGGGCAGATATGGATATGGTTATTGCTGGAACATTGGACAGCATTGTGATGGTGGAAGGTGAAATGAATGAAGTAAGTGAAGCGGACATGCTTGAAGCTATAAAGGCTGCTCACGAGGTCATTAAAGATCAATGTAACTTACAGTTGACTATTGCATCTAAAGTAGCTAAGGCTAGCCCAAAGAGAGAATATAGCCACGAAACACATGATGAAGAATTAAGAAATAAAATTCATGCTTTCGCCTATGATAAGTTTTATGACATTGCCAAACAAGGTCTTGCTGATAAGAAGAAAAGAGGCGAGCTTTTTGGTGCAGTAAAAGAAGAATTTAAAGCTAATCTAAGTGAAGATGAACTGGCAGAAAATGGATTTTTATTAGGTCAGTATTTTAAAGCCACACAAAAAGAAGCTGTAAGAAGAGTGGTAATTGATGAAAAAATCAGATTAGATGGCAGAAAAACAACAGAAATTAGACCTATAGCTTGTGAAGTAGACTTCTTACCTGGATTTGTTCATGGTTCTGCATTGTTTACAAGAGGTGAAACACAGTCTTTAACCGCTTTAACTTTAGGAAGTTCTCTTGACGTACAGCGTAAAGATGGAGCTTTAATGCAGGATGATTTAGATTTCTTATTACACTACAATTTTCCTCCTTTCTCCACAGGTGAAGCTAGACCAATTAGAGGGGTAAGTAGAAGAGAAGTAGGTCATGGAAATTTGGCACTTAGAGCACTTAAGCCTATGTTACCTGGAAAAGATGTTAATCCATATACGATAAGATTAGTTTCGGACATCTTGGAATCTAATGGTTCTTCATCTATGGCTACGGTATGTGCCGGAACGTTGGCGTTAATGGACGGTGGTGTAAAGATGAAACGACCGGTTTCTGGAATTGCCATGGGATTAATTACAGATAACGAAGGTAAATATGCTATTCTTTCAGATATTCTTGGTGACGAGGATCACTTAGGAGATATGGACTTTAAAGTGACTGGTACCGAAAACGGAATCACAGCATGTCAAATGGATATTAAAATTGATGGTTTAGATTATGAAATGCTCGAAAATGCACTAAACCAAGCTAAGGACGGTAGAATGCATATTTTAGGCGAAATGATGAAAGCTATGGATGCACCGAGAGCAGATTATAAATCATTTGTTCCTAGAATTGAAACGGTTGAAGTTCCAGAAGACACCATTGGTGGAATAATTGGTAAAGGGGGGGAGACTATTCAGAAAATGCAGGAAGAAACCAATACTTCTATAAGCATTGGTGATCCTGAAGACGGAATGGCTATTGTAGAAGTATTTGCAGACGATAAAGAAGGAATGGAAGAGGCACTAAGGAGAATTAATCTAATTGCATACCCTCCAATACCAGAAGTAGGAGAGGTGTACAATGGTAAAGTGAAAAACATCGTTACTTTCGGAGCATTCCTTGAGATTTTACCTGGAAACGATGCTTTATTACACATTTCTGAAATTGATCATAAGCGAGTAGAAAAGGTGGAAGATTACTTAAAAGTAGGAGATGAGCTCGAAGTAAAGCTAATTGGTAAAGATCCTAAGTCTGGTAAGCTTAAAATTTCAAGAAAAGCACTTCTTGAAAAGCCTGCTCCAAAGCAAGAATCGGAGTAATCCAAATTAATAATTATAGAAAAGCCACATTTATTGTGGCTTTTTTTGTTTATTTTTAGGAGGAATGTAACCTAATTTCGTTTTGGGACGTTATAGTATTTCCCATTTTCAATGGTTAACACACATAGATGAGACAACTAAAAATAACCAAACAGGTCACCAATAGGGAAACCGCTTCGCTTGATAAATATCTTCAGGAAATTGGCCGTGTTGATTTAATTACAGCAGAGGAAGAAGTGGAACTGGCTAAGCGAATTAAAGAAGGAGATCATATTGCTCTTGAGCGTTTGGTTAAAGCAAACCTTCGTTTTGTAGTTTCTGTATCCAAGCAATATCAGAATCAAGGCTTAACATTACCAGATTTGATTAACGAGGGTAATTTAGGGTTGATCAAAGCTGCCCAACGATTTGATGAAACCAGAGGTTTTAAGTTTATTTCGTATGCGGTATGGTGGATTAGGCAATCTATTTTGCAGGCTTTGGCTGAACAATCTAGAATTGTACGTTTACCTTTGAATAAAATTGGTTCTATCAATAAGATCAACAAACAGTTTTCAGCACTAGAACAAAAATTTGGACGCTCTCCAACCCCAGAAGAAATTGCGGAATCGTTGGATATTACCATCGAAGAGGTGAAGCAATCCATTAAAAATAGTGGTAGACACCTTTCTATGGATGCTCCATTATCTGATTCTGAAGATAGTAACAATATGTATGAGGTAATGTCGTCTGATGAGTCGCCTAAGCCCGATAAGATTTTGATGAATGAATCATTGAGGAGAGAGATCGAACGATCCTTATCCACTTTAACGCCAAGAGAAGCAGATGTTATTCGTTTATATTTTGGTTTGAGTGGAAAACACCCTATGACTTTAGAAGAAATAGGAGAAAAGTTCGATTTAACAAGAGAACGAGTCCGTCAGATCAAAGAAAAGTCTATTCGTAGATTAAAACACACCTCTCGTAGTAAGTTGTTAAAATCTT
>CAZJVX010000181.1:0-3491 GCA_964549345.1 uncultured Flavobacteriales bacterium
AATCGCTTTCAAGAATAGAAATATCTGTTGTTGATGAAAACTCGCTTCCTGTCACTACTACTATTAGCCAAAATATAAGTGGAGATCAATTTGAATTCAATGAGCAATTTATTATTAATAATAGATTGTTACCATCTGGAAATTACTTTGTGAAAGTGAGGGTAGAGGACGAAGCAGAGAATTCAAATTCTTCATACACCCCTATTGCCTTAAGTGAAGTCACAAGAGAATTATTGGGAATTTATCTTGTCTCATCTGACCAATCAACAACCAATTTGAGTTTCCTTGATGATATGGGAAATGTTACATTAAAAAGTACCATCCCTGGAAATCACAAGGTTTCTGAGGCAAATTCAAAACATCAGTATATTTTTTTAGGTACAGATATTAGCGGTATTTCTTTGGAAACAGAATTTTATACTACAAAATGGGAAGTTCCATTTTTATCATCAACCTATGATTTCTTCCAAGATGTGAATAAAAGCAAGGATAACGATCAATTATACATATCAAATGGAGATGGTGTAATCAGGAGGTTTGATAAAAATGGGATCCAAATTGGGGGGTACGTAGCAGATTTTCAAAATTGGTTTGCTCATTTAAATGAGGTTGAAAATTATTTAGTTGTAGATACGTATTCTAATTTGTTTACTAGGTGGATCACTGTTTTCAATAAAAGTTCAGGCATTGAACATACTAGAAAATCAATTACAGGTGAAGTAGTAGAAATTGGTCAGGTAAATAATAGTCTTTGTTTTATGTTAATTCAGAACGGTAATGATTTCTACTTAGCTCATTATGATTTAAATACAAATAATTTATGGACTGAGGCTAGTGTTCAGAACAATCATTGTTACAACGCTCAAAAAAAGGGAAATTATTTATATATAACCACAGATGATGGACTTTATCGATTTAATTACAACACCTATCAATTGCTTCCACTGATTGTGAATTTTCCATGTTCACAAATTAACTTAGAAGACATTTCCGGCGATTTGATAATTTCAGATGCTCAAAATGTATATTTATTTAATGAACAATTAGGCATTTATAATACCTTTATTACGTCAGATAGTGTAGAAAATATATTAGTGTATTACAACAAGTAGATACGAAAATAAAGGGTCAATTGCCCATATTACTAAACTTGTCTGTACGAATTGAAATTCTTTTATCAACATCAATTGCTTCTAACGCTTTGATGTGTTTTTTTATCTCAGATTTAAGCTTTTTAGCCATTTTTTCTGGTTCAGCATGTGCTCCACCGATAGGTTCTTTAATAATGCCATCAATGAGTTTTTGTTTTAGCATATCTTTCCCGGTAAGTTTCAGCGCATTTGCTGCATTTTCTTTGTAATCCCAGCTTCTCCAAAGGATAGAAGAGCAAGATTCTGGTGAAATAACAGAGTACCAAGTATTTTCTAGCATAATCACTTTATCACCAATACCAATGCCAAGCGCTCCTCCTGAGGCGCCTTCTCCAATTACAATACATATCACAGGCACTTTAAGTAGCATCATTTCATATAGATTTCTTGCAATGGCTTCGCCTTGACCTCTTTCTTCTGCTTCTAATCCAGGAAAAGCACCTGGAGTATCTATGAAAGTAACAATCGGTTTATTAAATTTTTCAGCTAATTTCATTAATCTTAATGCCTTGCGGTAGCCTTCTGGGTTAGCCATTCCAAAGTTTCTATATTTTCTTTCTTTAGTATTCCTTCCTTTTTGTTGGCCTATAAACATGTAGGTTTTACCATCTATTTCTCCGAATCCGCCAACCATTGCTTTATCGTCTTTCACATTTCGGTCACCATGTAGTTCCAAAAAATTCCCATTTGTAATTTGTTTGATGTAATCTAGGGTATAAGGTCTATCTGGATGTCTACTAAGTTGTACTTTTTGCCAAGGTGTTAAGTTGTTGAAAATAGTTTTGGTAGTTGTATTTAGTTTCTTTTCTAAGTCATTAACAGTAGCATTGATATCTACTTTGCCCTTTTTGCCAATTTCTTTTGTCTGACTGATTTGATCTTTTATTTCCTCTATAGGTTTTTCAAATTCTAAATAAGAACGTTCCATGTTGTAGTTATAAATTTGGGTTCCGAAATTACAAATTATTACATATTTCATCTTTCATTTGCACGTTGAATATTGAAATAATTCATCAAAAAGTTAATAACTTTAAGAAAGTGGGAAGAAAATCAGTAATAAAGAAAAGATATGTTGATCTAAAATTAAAAGAAAAGTATACCATAAAACTATTGGTTTACTTTCAGAAAAATGGTTTGAATGATTTCTCCATGTCAAAATTGGCATCTGATTTCAATATCAGTAAAACTACACTCTATAATCATTTTGATTCAAAAGAATCCATGATAGATGCTGCTGTAGTTTATAAATTGAATTCAATTAATGATTATAAGACGGTGTTATTTAACAAAGACTTAGACTACTTTGAAAGGCTGCGGAAAGCGATGCTTTTCTATTGTGTTCAGATTTTTGAAATAAGTAGAAATCTATTAAAAGAGGTTAAAGAAGAATATCCCAAATCTTGGCTTAAAGTGGTTTTTTTTCAACAACAAATGCTACATGAATTACAGGATTATTATAAACTAGGTCAACGAATTGGACATTACCAAAGTGATTTTGAAGTTGATTTGCTAGTAGCTAATGACCAATCATTTTTTTTATGGCTTTCTCAATATTATTTACCTGAAAAATACAATCACGATATCGTATTTATTGTCAACCAATATTGTCGTTTAAAATTTGAGGGGATTCGAAAAAAAACTCAATAAGCGTTGAAATTCTCAAAAAAGAAAAGATTAAAATTTTTGTATAAAATAAAAAACATTTACTTTTGCAAGCCTATAATAAATGAACTATGAGCAAAAGAACATTTCAACCATCTAACAGAAAGAGAAAGAATAAGCACGGGTTTAGATCAAGAATGGCTACTAAGAATGGTAGAAAGATCTTAAATGCACGTAGAAGAAAAGGAAGAAAAAAATTATCTGTTTCCGATGAAGGAAGCCATAAAAGATAAATAATCCAATATATATTTTTAAAAAATCCTCAAAAGAGGATTTTTTTTTACCTAAGGAATCCAATTTTGTTTTGAAATTATCAATGCTTCCTGAACGGTAATCCTTTGTCCAAAATTGTAAGCAGTTACAAAAGGTCCTGGAAACTCATTTGAGTTCAAGTCATTTCTTTTGTTTCGTGCGTTCTTATATTGGTCAAAACGGCCTGTTGTGTATTTTATCCATCCGTCATGGTTTTCTAAATCGAAGTTTTCAGAAAAATGGTACTTATTTTTTACGTAATTTTTTGTTGCAATTCGGTGTGAGGCCAAAATCTGTACTCTATAATCAATGTTTGTTTTTATTTTTTGTGAATTAACAATATTTGAAATTATACTTTTTTCTTCTTCTGATGTATTCATTTTATTGTCGACATTTTCCGTAACAATGATATCCTCCTCAGGAATT
>CAZJVX010000182.1:0-3476 GCA_964549345.1 uncultured Flavobacteriales bacterium
TAAATAGTCTTGAGTCTATCTCACAGAACAATGTCGCTGATTTTGAAAATCTTAATCTGCCTGTTGCTTCTTATTGGGACGGTTCCGATTTATCTGGTGTGCATAATAATTCAGTATTTACAAGCGATTTCAGCTCTGGAGATTATAGCTTTAATAATCAGTATGATACCACGTGGGGCTTGTCTTCAGGTTATTGGTCTTCTGGCTGGGTATATTCTAACATGACTGATAGTACCACATCAGGCTTTACCAACCAATATAGTGCAAAAGCTGGTGGAGGGCACCCAACTGGCGGTACAAATTATGCCATCGGAAAATCTAACTCAACAATAGTTTTTGCACAACCGTCAGATTTTAGTATTAGTATAACCAATAGCACATATGCTGCAAACAGTATGAGAGATGGAGATGCATTTGCTAAAAAATTCACAAATGCCGATCAGGATTATTTCAAGTTACATATTTATGGATATTCTAATGGTTCAATATCAGATAGTACAGAATTTTATCTAGCAGACTTTACTCACGCAGATAGTAGTTTAGATTATATCGTTACAGACTGGCAATATGTACAACTTCCTGCAGGATTATATGATAGTGTTAGTTTCAATCTAAGTTCAAGTGATATTGGTGCTTTCGGTATGAATACACCAAACTATTTCTGTATTGACAATGTCGGGGATTACCCTTTAAGTATTATAAATGATAAATTGATAGAAATTTTGCCTTATCCGAATCCAACAAGTAATTTAATTTCATTTACCAATATTCAAAATATCAGTGAATTTAAAGTAAGCCTCTTGGATTTTCATGGGAAAGAATTAATACAAAATCAAATTAATCCTTCAAATATCAACTTATCATCTTTAAGTTCTGGTCAATACGTATTAAAAATAGAGTCAGAAGGTTCGATAAAGTATGAGAAAATTTTCAAAATATAAATTTTTATGCGCAGTCCTAATTATTTTTTCTTCTCACCAAATTATTAGTGCTCAATTCGCGCCTGCCGCTGGACAAAATGGAACAACAGCCATACACAAGGATAGCAGTATTTTAATTAATTGGGCCAAGACAAGTGAATATTCTCTTGGCCCTATTGACATAAGCGCTACTGTTAGTTCGTACCCTAGTGTTGGTGACGCGATCTCAGTAACTGGAAAAGCAGGAGAAAATGGAGTACTTAGTTTAGGCGACGGTGGGTCTGCGACATTACATTTCAACCCTCCAATTATGAATGGTAATAGTTGGGATTTTTGTGTTTTTGAAAATGCTTTTAATGATAGTTTTCTTGAGCTTGGATTTGTTGAAGTAAGCAGTAATGGAAATGATTTTTATAGATTTCCTTCTACATCTTTTACTCAAGATTCATTGCAAACAGATGCATTTGGAGCAACTAATACAGAGCTTATAAATAATCTTGCTGGAAAATATAGAGTTAATTATGGAACTCCATTTAATTTGGATGAGATGATTAACATAATTGATCTCGATGTAAACAATATAACACACGTTCGAATTATTGATGTTGTTGGAAGCATTGATAGTAACCTTTGTACCTTTGACCATATGGGAAACAAAATCAATGACCCATGGCCAACTCCGTATCCTTCATCTGGGTTTGATTTAGATGCTGTTGGGGTTATTCACGAGAAACCCACAGTAATTTCAGAAAACAAAGAATTTTTGAATTTGAAATATAATAACCCATTTCATAGTTTTATAGACATATCATTTGTATCAAATTTTCAACAAATGATTAAAATTTCCCTATGTTCTATAAATGGTAGTAAAATCATATCTTTTAATGAATTTGTAAGTAGAGGAAATAATAAATTCACCATTAACTCAAATGACATACAAAATGGTATTTACATATTAAGAATTGAATCAAAAGATCAAAACAAAAAAATTAAGTTAATTAAAGCATGAATAAATTTCTAATGTTCCTTTTGTTTTTAATTTTTACATGTATTTCGTGTGTAAAGATTAACCCACCAGAAATAGAAAACGGAAATATAATCATTGGAGAAAGCAATGTCTTGATATGTAACGAAGGTGGTTTTCAAAATGGAAATGCTTCGTTATCAATTTACAACAAAGAGGAGAATTCATTAACAAATAATTTATACTATTCTATTAATAATTCAAGTATTGGTGACATATTACAATCGATAACTCACATTAACCACGAATTATTTCTAGTCGTTAATAATTCGCAAAAAATAATTGTAATAGATGACAAAAGTTACAAATACAAAACGGAAATTAACGGACTTACATCTCCAAGATATCTATTACCAATAAATGATAACCAAGCTTATGTTTCTGACTTATACGCAAATAAAATTTACATAATTGACATTAATTCGAAAACCGTTGTTAATGAAATCAATGTATCTGGATGGTGTGAAGACATGTGTTTACACAACGGGAAAGCTTACGTAGTAAACAGGACAAATGATTTAGTTTATATTATTAATACATCTACCAATTCAATTTCGGATAGTATTTTAGTGAATGATAACCCATCGGATATTGAAATTGATAAATACAACAACTTATGGGTGCTTTCAAAAGGAGACATAGGCAATAACGTTAGCCCAAGTATTTCAATAATAAATACGATTCAAGACAGCGTAATGAATATTATAAACTTAAGCATTTCAAAAGGTTCCCCAAGTAATCTGAGGATGAATTCAGATAAGACTTTCGCTTTTTATATTCATCAAGATATAATAAAAACAGAAACAAATTATCCATTTTTACCAACTGTTTTTTATGAAAATACGGGCCAACAATTTTACGGCTTAGGTTTAGATCCTTATAATAAAAATGTATACGTTTCAGATGCTATAGACTATGTTCAAAATGGGCTTATATATAGACTTGATAGTTTAGGAAATGAAATAGATTTGTTTAATTCAGGAATAATACCAAACGACTTTTTATTTGACTAATTGTTACATATTTGAGTATAAAGTTCTTATAAAATCAATAGCTTACAATTAAATTTTCAATTAGTAATTTTTCAAATATTTATTTTTAAGTAATTTAAACATCTCAAACTCTGCTTCATTGTTTTTATGTTAAAAAAATTATTATTCTTTATTAAAGATTTTGGAGTCTTTCATGACACTCCACTGAGTCAAATAAGGAGTATACGTCTTCTTACTTATATTTCATTTACTGCTGTTTTTACAGCCCTCTTCTACTCTATTTTGTTTCTTTTTCTTGGTGAAACAGTTCCAGCTATCCTTGATTTAATGCTAGTTATCTTGTTTATACCCTCAATGGTTTTAATAAGATTTAAAAAACATCATTTGGCCAAATATTTGCTCATTATTAATGCTAATATAGCCATACTACTAGTAATTATTGTATATGGGCAGCAACACAGAAATGAACTATTTTACATTGTTAGCTCTGTATTAGGGATAATCTTATTTCGAAAAAAAAAACATGGGCTAATTAGTTTC
>CAZJVX010000183.1:0-3466 GCA_964549345.1 uncultured Flavobacteriales bacterium
TTATAATCAGAACTAAAAACAGGCCTTTGAGAACTTACTTGCAACGTTGCGGTAAAGTTATTCCCTTCCCTTTTGTCAATTTTCAATAAAAATGAAACATCAATCTGCTCTCCTTTTTCAAATTTATCGTTGGTCCAAGTGTAACCGTAATTTACATACTCAATAATGGCATTTTTAAGGGAGGCAATAATTTCATTATTAGCTGGATTACTTTGAAGAGCAGGAGCAATTACACTTACATTGCAATTAAAAACCTGAGATATTAAATGGCTAGGCGATAAGAAAAAAAAGACGATATAAAATAGTTTTTTTAACATCCTTCAATGAAATTTAAAATATCTACAGCTACCTCTTTTTTGGATTTAAGGGGATAGGTTTTTTCTTTAGAAGTTGTAATTATGGTAACCTTATTAGTGTCATGACCAAATCCAGCACCAGAGTCGTTTAAGGAATTTAACACGATCGCATCTAGCTTTTTATGAACTAATTTTTGTTTTGCATTTTCTTGCTCATTGTTCGTTTCCAATGCAAAACCAACCACAAATTGTTGTTTTTTATTTTTGACAATTTCTTTTAATATATCGTCTGTTTTTACTAATTCTAAATTTAGCTCAGCATCGTTTTTCTTTATTTTTTCATCAGAAACAGCTTTGGGTTTATAGTCTGCAACTGCAGCAGCCATAATTAACACGTCTGCATCATCAAAATAATGAAGTATCGTATTTTTCATTTCCTCAGCACTAACTACATCTTTTCTAGAAACTTGATCTGGTGTAGTTAAATGAACTGGACCTGTGACCAATGTTACTGTAGCTCCTCTGGATGCTGCTTCTTCTGCTATAGCAAAACCCATTTTACCTGAAGAGTGATTTCCTATAAAACGTACAGGATCTATTAATTCGTATGTAGGTCCTGCTGAAACAAGAATTTTTTTTCCTCTCAACGTAGCTTTTGACAATAAATATTCATTTAAAAAGACTACAATGTCTTCAGGTTCTTTCATTCTTCCCTTACCTTCTAAACCACTAGCTAATTCCCCTTCATCAGGCTCAATGACATGTATTCCTCTTTTAGTAAGTGTATTGAGATTATCTTGTGTTGATTCATTTTTGAACATATCCAAATCCATTGCCGGAGCCACGAAAACAGGAGCACTACAAGATAAAAAGGTAGCTAAGAAAAAACTATCTGCCTTGCCTGTAACAAGGTTTGAAATAGTATGAGCAGTAGCTGGTGCAATTAACATCATATCGGCCCATTCACCCAAGGCCACATGATTATTCCATTCACCTGTTTCTTCATTTTTAATAAAGTCCTTGGTTACTGGATTTTTTGATAATGTGGATAGTGCAATTGGAGTTACAAACTGCAAAGATGATTTAGTCTGTATAACTTTTACGTTTGAGCCCTTCCTAATAAGCTCTCTTACTAAATAGGTGGATTTGTAGGCTGCAATACTTCCAGTTACAGCAAGAAGTACGTTTTTGCCTTTAAGCATATTGGTAATTAATTGTCAGCTTCTTCTTCTCCTTCTTCTGTAGCTCTCCAATAGATTTTCTCCTGTTCTAATTCTTGCATAGCTATGGCACCAGACTTAGGTAACCTTTCATAGTATCTTGACACCTCAATTTGTTCCCTATTTTCAAAAATCTCTTCAAGGTTGTCTGTAGAAGTAGCAAATTCATCTAGCTTTTGATCTAACTCTTCTTTCATTTCCACGTTAATTTGGTTAGACCTCTTAGATAATACAACAATGGTTTCATAGATATTTCCAACAGAGTCTTCCATATCTTTTAGGTTTCTTGTTATTGTTGTTCTTTCCGCAGTACTATCTTTATATGCCATTAGATTCCAATTTTAGTTTTTCTATTTCTTTTAAACTCGATGAGTAAAAATTTTCAGCTTCCCTGAAATAATTACTATTTCTAAAAGAGTCCACAAAATTATGATAAGATTTGATAGTTTCCTCAAATCTTTCCATTTTTTTTGTAATTACACTGTTTTCAGCGTACAAATAATTGGATTTCAATGCTAAGAACATAATTTCTTCTTTAAAACGTGTATCCGGAAATTCAGAAAGTGCTGATTTAAAAGCTATCACAGCGGATCTATACTTTTCCATTTTAAAATATAATTTCGCTTTTTCAAAACTTTTTTTCTCTAACCTTGATCTCAAGTCCTTAACTAATGTATTGCAGCTATCTACCCAAGGACTATTGGGATATTTACTCATAAACAATTGAAATTCATCAATAGCTTTATAACTATCAGATTGATCTAAATAGTAATCTGGTGAATTACGCATCATACATATAGCTGCATTAAAAGCGCACTCTTCTGCTTTGGCACTTTGAGGGAAATTTTTTACGAATCGTTTAAAGTAATATCCTGCTAGGTAATAATCTCCCATGCAATACTGGGTCTTGGCATAGTAATAGTACACTTCTTCTCCCTTATTAGTCATTCGGAAATAGGACATTAGTTCATCTAACAGAGGAAGGGTTCGGTAACATTGATTTTTTTCATAGTACTCTAAAGCCTTTTCAAATTTTAAATCATAATCTGAGCCTTTTAGTATTTTATTATATTCCGAACAGGACAAAAAACCTAAAAAAGAGACTAGTATTAATAGAAGATGTTTGTAACCGTATTTCAATGTCTTAACCTTTCAGTGAGCAAATATAAACTTATAAATACCTTGTACAAATCCAACGGGTTTAAAGAATGTGAATAGCTATGTTAATTAATTGTAAAACAAAACTTTGTTATGCACATAAAGAATTTTACTTTTACCCCCTTATAATTATAATATTAATATGAGAGATATTTTTGATAAGATTAAGTATAACAGAGGGCCGTTAGGTCAACATGCTAAAGAATCACATGGTTATTTTACGTTTCCTAAGCTTGAAGGAGAGATAGCCCCTGTCATGAAGTTTAGGGGTAAAGATGTTCTTACTTGGAGTATTAATAATTATCTGGGATTATCAAATTTACCAGAAGTGAGAAAAGTTGATGCAGATGCGGCAAGAGATTGGGGACTTGGTTATCCAATGGGTGCAAGAATGATGTCTGGACAAACGAAAGAACACGAACAGTTAGAGAGCGAACTAGCTGAGTTCATGGACAAAGAAGCAGGATATCTTCTCAATTTTGGATATCAGGGTTGTATGTCTGCAATTGAAGCTTTAGTAGGGAGAAATGATGTGATTGTGTACGATAGTGAATCTCATGCATGTATGATAGATGGAGTGCGATTACACCAAGGTAAAAGAAAAGTTTTTTTACATAATGACATGGAAAGTTTTGACAAGCAAATGGCCATAGCCACTAAGCTTGTTGAACAATCAGGAGGAGGTATTTTAGTGGTAACGGAAGGTGTATTTGGAATGAGCGGTGACCAGGGAAAACTAAAAGAAATTGTAGAATTTAGAAAATCTGGTAAGTATGACTTCAGGTTATTTGT